>JBDKTH010000369.1:0-6630 GCA_039680305.1 Thermoguttaceae bacterium
GGCCGCCGTGGTGATGGCCCTTGGATCTCCGGCTGCCTCGACGAGCGGTCCCCTGGAGATGGACGGTCTGGCCCGCTACGTGCGCTGGCTCGCCCTGGGCATGGGGGCCCTGTTGGTGTTCCTGGCCGCCCGGCAATCGGCGTTGCCCGGCGGGGCGGAGTATCTGGGCTCGCTGCTTCTGGTCATTGCCGGGATGATGCTCGTGGCGTCGGCTCGCGAGTTGATCCTCATGTTCGTGGGATTGGAACTGGTCTCCATCCCGACGTACATCCTTCTGTATCTCGGCCGTCGCGATCCGGCCTCGCAGGAAGCGACGGTCAAGTACTTCTTCCTGAGCGTCCTCGCCTCGGCGATCTTTCTCTATGGCCTGAGTTTCCTCTACGGCGCGACCGGTTCGACCGATCTGCGCACGATTCACGAGCGGCTCAGCGTTGTAGGGGCGGAGCCGGGGGGGCTGCCGGCGCTGGTCAAGGTGGCGCTGGTGATGATCTTTGCCGGCCTGGGGTTCCGCATCGCCGCCGTGCCGTTTCACTTCTACGCGCCGGACGTTTACCAGGGTACGACCCACGAGAACGCCAGCCTGCTTTCCGTGGTGCCGAAGATCGCCGGGATGATGGCCCTGGTGCGGATCGTGGCCTTGGGGCTCGCTCCGGTCGAATCGTATCCCTGGCGGATCGCCCTGATTCTGGCCGTGCTGACGATGACCTTGGGCAATGTGATGGCGCTGGCGCAGAGCAACCTGCGCCGGCTTCTGGCGTATTCCTCCATCGCTCATGCCGGATATATGCTCATCGGCCTGGCGGCGTTCATGGCCACAAAGCCCGGGGCGGCCGGTTCGTGGGACGGCCTGGGGGCCTTGTTGTTGTATCTGCTGGTCTACGCCCTGGCCACGATCGGCGCATTTGCCGCGTTGACCTGTCTTAGTCGCGGGGAAAAACCGATCGAGGCCGTGGAAGAACTCGCCGGCTTGGGATGTACCGGCGGATGGGGGCGGCCGCTCCTGGCCGGTCTGTTGGCCGTGTTCATGTTCAGCCTGACCGGGATTCCGCCTCTGGCCGGGTTCTGGGGAAAGCTGGGCGTGTTTGCCAGCGCGCTGAGCGTGGGCGGCTCAGACCCGCATTTGCGGAGTTGGTTTATTGGCTTGGCCGTGATCGGTGTCCTGAACGCGGCGATCTCCGCGGGCTACTATTTGCGAATCGTGGGGGTGATGTTCGTCCGCCTGCCACTGACCACGCCGCGAATCCAATCGAGCGCGACGGGCCCCTTCGTCACGACCCTGTTGTGCGGCCTGCTGGTCCTCGTCATTGGCCTGGCCCCCAAGCTGTGGATGCAGGACGCCCACGATGCCAGCCCGGGTCATTCTTGGAGCGTTGCAGGCAGCGTGCAATCCGATGGCAGCCTCTCGCGCCTCAGCGCGAAGTAGCCATTAGGGAGTTGCCGCGGGGGGTGTTGATCTGTTCAACGCACTATCTTCCCGCGAATCCATGCTTCACGGTCCAGGAAGGCTGGAAATCGGGCCAGCCGATCCGCTATGCTCGCGGTTGGATCGGGCGTGGCGGCGTGCATTTTCGTTGCCCCGAGCGAGACCGTTGTCCGGTTCGAAACGGAGACCAAATGCGACACCCCCTTGCGAGAGTTAGAAAGTTCACATCTCCGTAACTTATTCGCTCGTTTGCATTTCCAGGATGAGGCACAATCTAAGTCAGCTAAGGAGGATTTGAAAACGACGTGCACGAAAAAGCAAAGGCTATACCAATGAGGGGAGAGGTGAAGAGCCTGCTCGAGGCAAACTGCCAGTTCGGGAGCCTTGCTGTGGGGGAGAGAAGCGGGATCGCCCGCCGGGCTCAGGCAAGGATTCGTGGGCAAAACCGCTATCCCAGGCTGCCCCGTCCTGGGAAGCGGCCTGCCCCGCAAACTTTCTCTGGGATATATTATCGCCGGGCCGAGTGACACCCGTGTGTCACACCTCCCGCGGTTTAGCAGAAAAATTCGGGCAAATCATTACACCGAGGCGGGATTCCTATGGCCGCTGGACGTAGTAAATCGGTCGAACTGGTCAAACTGCTCCATGCGGCCGCCCAGCCCCTGTACCTGCTTGCCGAGGGGCGGCGTCTCGTCTTCTGCAATCAGGCGCTCCTCGATTGGGTTGGCCACTCGGCGGAGGAACTCCTGGGGAAGTGCTGTACCTATCACTCCGATCCGGAACTGACCGGGGCCGAGGCGGTCGTTGCTGGCCTTTGTCCGCCCCCGGAGGTGTTGGCCGGTCGCGAGACCACCGGCGTCGTCGCTCGCACGACCCCTGATGGGAGCGTTGTGCGTCGGCGAGTCCGCTTCATCCCCCTGCGCGGAGCCGGCGATACGATCGCTGGTCTGTTGGCGCTCGTGGAGACCGAGGATCTCGCCGAGGTTGAGGCCGCTTGGCCAACGCCCGAGGAGTCGGAAGCCGCGTGGTTGCATGAACGGCTGCGCACGCACCATCGACAGATGGCGGCCAAGTTGCGATCGGATCGGCTCGTGGGCGAGAGCCTGACGATGCGACGCATCCGCGCCCAGGCGGCCGTGGCTGCCGAGACCAGGGCCAGTGTGCTGATCCTCGGCCCTCCGGGAAGCGGTCGGCAACGGATCGCCGGGGCGATCCACTACGCCACGGAGCCTGCTCCGGCTGGCTCGCTCGTGCCCCTGGCCTGCGCGGCGCTCAGCGGCGACCTGATCTACTCGACCATCAAAGCGTTGGCGTTCAAAAAGTCCTGGGACGAGACGCCTTCGCAGAACACGCTCCTGTTGAGCGACGTCGACTGCCTGCCGGTCGAGGTCCAAATGTCGCTGGTCGAGTTGTTTTCCAGCAAGGCCTGGCCGATGCGTCTGATCGCCACCGCACGCCAGTCGCTGGACGAAGCGGTCCGCATGGGGAAGTTTCGCTCCGAGCTGGCCGTGCTGTTGAGCACGCTCGTGATTCAGGTGCCGCCGCTGAGTGTTCGTCGGGAAGACGTCCCCTTACTGGCGCAGATGTTTCTCGAACAGTGTAATGCCCGGGGAGAAAAGCAACTGGCCGGATTCACCTCCGAAGCCTTGGATCGCCTGGGGGCATACCACTGGCCGGGAAACGTCGACGAATTGGCGCAGATCGTCGGCGAGACCCATCGTCGAGCGGAGGGGAGTGAAGTGGGCGTCAACGATTTGCCAGATCGCCTTCACCTGGCCGCAGCCGCCGAGGCCCGTCCGCGCCGCGTTGAAGAGAAGATCGTGCTCGACGAGTACCTCGGCCGCATCGAACGCGAGCTGATCGAGCGAGCCCTGTCGCGAGCCAAGGGCAACAAGACCAAGGCCGCCCGGCTATTGGGTATGAGTCGTCCCCGGCTCTACCGCCGGATGGTGCAACTAGGGCTGGAGGAGGAGGAAGAAAGGACGAAGGACGAAGGACAAAGGACAAAGGGGGAGGAGGAGCGGCCGATCCCGTGAGAATGGCTGGAGCAGTTCTGTTTCACAACGAGACTGGGCCCGAACGAACTGGTTCGTTGGTTGCGTATGGTTTCTTATCGAAAAAATCGTCAAAAAAACGACGAAGGGACTTGCGCCATGAAACTCCCCCGCGATAATCTCTCCTTCGTCCTTCGTCCTTCGTCCTTCGTCCTTCGTCCTTCGTCCTTCGTCCTTGCCTTAACGCGGATCGGACCCTACGATGACAAAAGGAGCCTGCTCCACATCCGATTTCCCGCCACTCTCGGAGGGGGAAGGCCTGGCACGGTTGGTGGTTTGTGAATCGACCGGAGGCTGGGCCGTCACCTTGCGGAGGGAACTCGCCGGCTTGGGCATTCGCGTGTACGAGACGCGCAGCGTGGCCCAAGCCTGGGAGATGCTCGCCTCTTGTCCGGCCAGTTTCCTCGTCGTCGAGTTGAGCCGCACGAGCCTCGACGCCTTGTTGGAACGGATGACCTGGCTGGAACGAGACTATCCTCTAGCCCGGGTAGCTGTCGTGGCCGAGCGGGGATTGGAGCGATGTGAGGTGCTGATGCGTGCCGCGGGAGCGGTGCACTTCACCACCTCGCCACGGCAGTTGTCGGGGATGGCTCGCGTGGCTACCCGTCACGTGCAGAGCGCCCCGCGTCCTCGGCGGAGTATCGCGGACGAAATCTGGGCTTCCTTGCCGTGGCGCTGAAAGCCGCTTGCGGCTTAGCACGCTCCCCATTTGGTTTGATACCGTTGAGAATGCACATTGGAGAATCGTTGGATGGCACAGCAGCAGTTGACGAAAGAAGCCGTTGGACAGGTGGTCGGTGAATTCAGCGACCCGGAGACCGGCCGGCGCATTGGACAGCTTGGCCAGGTGCACGACTTGCAGTTGGAAGACAGCCGGCTGACGGTCACCCTGGGGCTGACCACCTATGCCGCGCCATTGTGGAAAGAGACCCAGGGAGAACTGGCCGACTACGTACGCTCTCGCTTCCCTCAATTGACGGAGGTGCGGGTCAACGTGGTGCACCACGAACGTCCGGCGGAGAAGATTGGCGAGATCGGCCTGGCCGTCAAGAGCATCATCGCCGTGGGCTCCGGCAAGGGCGGCGTGGGTAAGAGCACGATCGCCGCGACGCTGGCCTACGGGCTTTCCCGGGCGGGCAGCAAGGTGGGCCTGATGGATGCCGACGTCTACGGCCCGAGCATCCCCCACATGCTCGGCTCCAACGAGCGGCCCCAGATCCTCAACAACAAGATCCAGCCGATCGTGGTCGACGGGCTGACGGTCATGTCGATGGGCTTCTTGATCCCGCCGGGCGAGGCCGTCGTGTGGCGTGGCCCGATGCTCCACGGTGCGATCACGCAGTTCCTTCGCGACACCGACTGGGGCAACCTCGATTATCTGATCGTCGACATGCCGCCGGGAACCGGCGACATTGCCCTGACGTTGTCGCAACTTGTGCCGCTAAGCGGTGCGGTGGTTGTTTGCACGCCCCAGGACGTCGCCTTGCTGGATGCGACCAAGGCGATTGCCATGTTCCGCAAGGTGAATATTGAAGTGTTGGGCATGGTGGAGAACATGAGCCACTTCATTTGTTCGAGCTGCGGCGCGCGACATGACATTTTTGGCTCGGGAGGCGCCCGGCAGCGGGCGGCCGAGCTGAACGTGCCGTTCTTGGGCGAGGTTCCGCTGAATACCCAGGTGCGGATCCTCGGCGATCAGGGGAAGATCGCCGCGAGCTTCGACGACGCCGCCTCTGCGCCCTACCTTGATGCCGTCTGTTTGAACCTGGTCAAAGGCCTGGTCGCCCGGCATCGCCAACAGCCGGCGATGCCGACGTTGTCGGTGTTGGGATAGTCGGTTCGGACTCCGTTGGCGACTGTGGAGTGAAGGAACGACGTCAACGAGAAAACAGAAAGCCGCGACCGTGGGGCAGGCGAGGCCTGATTCACGGTCGCGGCAAGGGCTGAGATTGGGAATCGCAAATTCTTGCCGCTTAAAAACTTAGAGCCGTCGAAACCAAGTGGTCTGACGGCTCTTTCTCGTCGTTGTGCGGCAGGTTGTCGCCGTGCCGTGAAGCACGGCCGAAGGTAGCAAGACGGAGTCTTACTACTTCTTCGCGGCCTTCTTCTTAGCCTTCTTCGCGGGCTTCTTCGCGGCCTTCTTGGCCACCTTCTTAGCAGCTTTCTTCTTGGGCACTGTTGCGCCTCCGTCCTAGGGTTCGCGGTGAGATCCATCCCGGTTCTTCAAACGCTGAAGGCCACCGCGGATCTCACCTCTTTCACAAAAGAACCAATTACCGTCCTAGTAAACTCGTCCGGCAGAATTCCTCATCCGTGCCATCGGAGTGTTCAGGTTGCCTGATAGCAGAACCCGGTTGCAACTATTTGTAATGGCTTTTCAGAATTTTTCAAGAGTCATATTCGACATTTCGAATGATTTTCGAAAAGAATTTTTCTCTTCTTCATCATTCGATGTCATTCGTTGCCTCTTGCGCGTTGCGTTATGCGCTTCGCGCGCTCAGAACGGACCTCGTCCCATGTACGACTGCAAGGCAACGTAGCTTGAGTAGGCGAGATATGCGAAGAATAACGTCGTGTAGACGCTGTGCCATTGCGTGATCGCAAAGATCGCCATCCCAGTCGCCGCGATGATCGAGAGGATGAGCGACGCGCGGATGCCTTCGCGCGGGTTGATCCGCAGAAACACTTCGCGAGAAATCTGTCCACCGTCAAGCGGATAGACCGGCAGAAGATTGATCACACCCCACAAGACGCTGATAAACAGCAGGTCTTGGATGAATGTCCTAAGCGCTTGTGAGCCAACAAAATCGAGAAGCGCAGGAAAGGGGATGACGTTCACCAACCAGACGATCGCCACAGGATGACCGGTCGCGCGGAGCAGCACGACGAGCAGTGCGGCAAAGAGGAAGCCCGCGCCTGGACCGGCGATGGTGATCATGATCTGTCCCAGACTGCTGTAGCCTGCGGAGCGATATGATCCTCCTGAGGCATGCGCCGTCAAACCGCCGAAGCCATGCAGTGTGATCCACGGAGCGAACCCATACGCGCGCATGGCCAGCGCGTGGCCCAGTTCGTGAATCAGGATGCCGAGGAAGACGGCGGCAATCCAAGCCAGAAGCGAGGTCAGGTCGCGACGATGCATGCCCAGCAGCA
>JBDKTH010000837.1:0-3873 GCA_039680305.1 Thermoguttaceae bacterium
CTCCCCAGATCGTCAATCGGAAGATTGACAGCCCGAGCAGCGATAAAAAGCGCACTCTCCCCGCCACGGAGGAGGATGTTACAACGCTAGACACCGGCGGCTTCGCACAGGTTCGCGCAGGTCAAGAGTTCCGGCTGCCGGGAAAACTCGTCCAGGGCAGACTGGGCCATCGCTCGGTGAGCGAGGGTTGTCGGATGGCACTCGTCCCACCAGAACGATACGGAGCGGTCGCCCACGACGTTGCCCGTCGCCGGATCGTAGCAAGCGGTCGTGGTGTCGGCGAAGCCATGAGGGCCGGGCTGATCGAGGAGGTCGGCGGTCACGCGGCCCAGGTCGGGCGAGACCAGGTGCACGTCTGGATGGGTATTCTGGAACGTCTGGAGCCGGACCGCCAACTCTTGGTTGAAGGCCGCCAGCCAGCGCTGCATCGATTCTCGCTTCTCGACGGGCGCCTCGGGGCAGCGATGAATGGACGCCAGCGTGGGCACGAAGAACTGCCGGGCGCCAAGCGCGTAAAGCCGGTCCAGGTGAACCATCAGATGGCCCAAGGCGACGTCCCAGGGAATCGTGTCCTTGCCGTGCACGGTGGCCAACAGGTTGTTGTGGCCGCCCAGCAAGACGACCCACGCCTGGGGCTCGAAGCTCTTTCGCGTGGCGGCGAAGAACTCGATCTGCTCGCCGAGGTTGGGCACCACGGAGACGAGCGTGGAAAGCCCAAAACCGGTCTGAGCGCCGCCGTGGGCGTAGTTGGTTCCACCCTCCCAGGCGCACGCGGACACCAGGCCCATTTGCTCCGCGAGTTGGTCGATCCAGTTCGGACCGTCGCAAAAGCGTCCTTGATAGTAGGGCGGCGATGGCGTCACGCTGGCCGTGCGCAGCCAACGGAGCATCTGGTGGACGTTGCCCGTGTCGCTGAGGCTGTCGCCGAACACATAGAGCTGCGAGTTGGCATGCGAGCCGCGTTCCGTCGCCTGACGACGGACCAGTGCACGCTTCAATCGCCACCCAATGAGCCGCAGCCAGACGCCGCCGAAAAGCCATCGCAGGAGTCGCATGTCGTGTGCCTTCCGTTTGGTGGTGAAGCCATTAGAAAAGCTTGGGCCACAAATCGTGGCCAGGAGTGAGTGGCCCGCCGGATGAACCTTGGTCTTATCGGCGCGACCTGCACAACCGGCCCCAACGACACGCGATCTGCAGCATTCGGGGGGAGGTCCTGGCCGTGAACGGGCTCTTGGAAGCCTATGTTTCGGAAAAGGCCCACGATCCTCAGGACCAATCCCATGAAGATTCTTGCACTCGGCGCTGGCGGAATGGGCGAAGCCGCGGCGGTGACGGCCGCTTCGTTCGACGAGATCCAGGAGTTGATCGTCGCGGACCTGAACTTGGAGAACGCCCAACGGGTCGCCTCGCGATGCGGCGGCAAGGCGACCGCCGCACGAATCGACGTTACCCGGCAGGACGACCTGGTCGCCCTGATGCAGCAGGCCGACGCCGTGATGAATTGCGTGGGGCCGTTCTTCCGCTTCGGCGTGCCGATCCTGGAGGCCGCGATTGCCGCCCGACGCCACTATTTCGACATCTGCGATGATCCCGAACCGACGCTCAAGATGCTCGAACTGGGCGACAAGGCACGCGAGGCGGGCATCACCGCGGTCATCGCCGGCGGGGCGAGCCCCGGCACGACGAACCTGCTGGCACGCCTGGCCTACGAGTCGCTCGACACGGTCGACGAACTGATCACGGCGTGGAATATCGAAAGCTCCGACGATTCGTCCGACGATCCACTCACGTTCTCGATGGCGGTCGTCCACTGGATGCAGCAGATCTCGGGCACGATCCTCGAATGGCAAGAGCAGCGTCTTCAGGACGTCCGACCGTTGCGGGAAGAGCTGATCGACTATCCCGGGCGAGGCCAGCGAATGGTCTGGACGGTCGGCCATCCGGAACCGATCACCCTTGCGCGGACGTACCCGGGGCTGAAGAATTCGTACTGCGCGATGGTGATGACGTCGCTCAACGCCCGGGTGTTTCACCAGCTTCAGGCGGCGATCGACCGCGGCGACCAGACCCTGGAGGAGGCGGCCCGGGAATTGGTCGAAGTATCGCAGGAGAGTTCCTGGTTGACGCGGATGGTGGCCACGGTCTCCCGCTGGCTCGACGGTCCTGCCTTGCCGCAGTTCTTCGCCCTGGCCCGAGGCACCCAGGACGGCGTACCAGCCACCACGGCCGCGTCGATCCGGGCCTATCCCGAGGAGATGGCCAATGCGACGGGCATCCCCCTGGCCCTGACCGCCCGGCTGTTTGCCCAAGGCAAGATCACCGCCCACGGCGTGCATGCGCCCGAGCGAGTGATCAACCCACGGGAATTTTTCGACCTGCTCCATCCCTATTGCCGCACCCCGCAGCCGATCGCCAGGGAGGACCTGGTCGAGCTTGTCACGAAGCGTTACACTCCATACGTAACCGTCGAGCCGTACATGACGATATGAGCCTGACATGAGCACGGCAGAGCCCCCAGCCGCTTCACGCCGGTGGTGCCAGTATAGCGTGCGCACGCTACTTTGCACCGTGACGCTCGTTGCCTCGCTGTGTTCCATGGCCATCTACACAGGCTGGTGGGTGGTCGGACTCATTCTTGCCACCGTCGCTGTCGGGGGCGCGTTGGGGGTGTTGGTCGCCAGCTCGAAAGCGGGCATGGTACGCGGCGCGACCTGCGGCTTTCTGCTCTCCCTGGTGGCGATCCTTGCGACCACCTTCTTTTGCCTCTCCGCCGGGTACGTGGGCGGCGGAGAAGGAAGAACGCCCGATTCTCCTCGGTGTTGATCAGACGATTATTCCGCCCCCGGAGGAGGTGGAGTCGATAGACCGGGCAGATCAGGAGATCGCGTCGTTCCCTGGCTGTTACCCAAGGATCGAACCGATCCCTGCCAGCGAAACGCATGCGATCAAAGACTCGCTCTATTCGCAGTACGCCCCGAACCGGCTGCGTTGGCAATGGCGGGGCGGCAAGTATGCGAGGGCGTCGGGGATTATGCTTGCCATCCTGGTGGCGGGAATAATCCTTCTGCGAACTGGCCGGACGCGTCCGTCGTCGCCCCCTCTTTGAAGTGCAACATCTTTCCCTGCCATCCCACCTTCGCCAGACTTAACGCGACGCGGCAAGCTAGGCAAGCTTTTCTTGCGGCGAGACATTTTCTAAAGTTTCCCTCAATCCGAGGAGTCGGCAAGGCCGATTGTAAGGGCGACAACGCCTTTGCGGGCGGGAAATGCGCTTTCACGTGTCGTACCAGCAGGGAAACGAAACGATGCTTGGCCGTCAAACGGAGGACCGACCAGCGGTGACCACGACTCGACTCCTTCTGATGGTCGTGCTTCTCGTGCTGCCTCTCGGCTGCAGCAGTCCGGGCCTGATCAACATCCTTCGCGTGAACGTCTGGGAGCCGCAGGCGTACTGTGCCTCGAGCGACCGCGCGGACACGTTCCACCACAACCGGGAGTTGGCCCGGCGCGCGTGGGCCCAATTGGCCGCAAGCGATCCGAGCGTCTGCTCCTCTCCGGAATACCGGGACGGTTTCATCGACGGCTATGCCGACTACCTGAACCTTGGCGGGACCGGGGCCGCGCCGCCGATCCCGCCGCGACGCTATTGGAACGTGGACTACAAGTGTCCCGGTGGGGTCGAGGCGATCCAGGCCTGGTATGCCGGCTTCGAGCAAGGGGCCGCGGCCGCCAAGGCGAGTGGGAGCCGCGAGGTCGAGGTCGTGCCCTCGTCGGTCTTGCTGCCGCCGCCTGAGCCGCCGCTGGCCATGGGGCCTGAGGTCCCGGCTGAGCCGTTCGTGTTGCCCGAGCCGCCGATGGCCGCCCCCGGAGTGG
>JBDKTH010000312.1:0-3503 GCA_039680305.1 Thermoguttaceae bacterium
ACCAATACCAGGACCTTTTGGGCTCGGCGTTTGCCGAGGAGTTTCAGCGACAGGGGCTGTTGGGGGTAGCCCCTTGCGGCCTGGACAACCAGGTCAACAAGCGAGTGCGCATCCGCCGCCTTGGCCCCTACCTGGCCGCGCGTCGGCTGCGCATGAAGTCCGACTCCCCGCCCACGCGTCTGTTGGTCAACCAACTCCGCGAGTTCCCCGTCTCCGACCACGACGACGGCCCCGACGCCTTGGAGATGGCCATCCGGTTGCTGGAGCATCTGTTGGCCCGGCCGCCGGACGACGGGCTGGGGGATCGATTGCCGGTCGGATGAAAGCGGAGAGCGGAAAGCGGTCAGCAGTCAGCAGTCAGCTGAAGGCTGAAAGCTGACGGCTGACTGCTGATGGCTTGGGACGCCGGCGTCGAAGACTCTGTATTCGAGGGCCGTTCACGGTCCTTGTCCGCCGCAGGCGGTCTTAGGCCCGGGCGTTCACGCCGGGTTGGCCGGGCGCGAATCGTGTTTTTCCCCCGCCCCCACGACCTCAGCCCCGTTCACGGGGCTTCTCGCTGCTGGTGGCTTGAGCCGCCAAGGGCCAAAGCGGATCACGCTGGACGACGCCCAGGCTAAAGCCAGCCGCCGCGAGAACGCCCGTAAACGGGCCTCCGCGTGCTAGGGTGAAGACCCCTGTCGTGCATGGCCCGCCACCCGGCATGAATGCCGGGCCGAAGACCGCCTGCGGCGGAAAGGGCCGTGAACGGCCCTCCTGCTCGCAAGATCCGTGGCCCTGCCGTGGCGGGCCTCGCAAGCTCGGCACCGCCCTACATGGTTACCGATCTTGACTGTCAAAACCCATTCGGGTGTGTGAAGCACGATCCCCGCGGGAAATGGTGCGTTTCGCACTCGGTTGTTCCAAGGGGAGCCGTTCAACACGTCGGTGGATCGATTCGCGGAACACACCATCTCCCTTCGGGGCCCGTGCGTCGCACACCCTACAACTGCCGAAGCGATACGGCCGGAATGACACTCAACCGAGCGAGCCCCACCGGAATCGGATGGTGGGGCTCGCTCGGCTGCCGGTCGCGCGGGCGTTACAGGCTGAAGCGGACGACGAGGTCGCGGAGGACGTTGGCTTGGGCGCCTAGCTCCTCGCTGCTGGAGGCCATCTCCTCGCTGCCGGCGGCCATCTGGTCGGTGACGCGAGCGACGCTCTGGATCGACGTGGAGACTTCCTGGGCGTTGGAGGCTTGTTGGACGGTTGCCGTGGCGATCTCGGCGATCTTCGTGGCGGTAGCCTCGGCCGCCTGGATAATCTGCTGGAGGGCCACGCCCGTCTGGTCGCTCAGGTCGGCCCCTTCGGCCACGCGCTGGGTCGACTCACGGATCAGGGTGGAGATTTCGCGGGCGGCTTGGTTGGAGCGTTCGGCCAGTTTGCGGACTTCATCGGCGACGACGGCAAAGCCCAAGCCGTGTTCGCCCGCCCGGGCGGCCTCGATCGCTGCATTCAGGGCCAAGAGGTTGGTCTGGCTGGCGATCTCGGAGATCACCTGGATGATTTCGCTGATCTGCTGGGAGCTGGTGCGGATCAGGCCCATCGATTCGATCGACTTCTGCACGGCCTGGCCGCCATCCCGGGCCAGACGGTTAGCCTCCATGGCCACGGTCGTCGCCTGTCCCGCGCTGGCCTTGACGGCCTCGATGGAATGGGCCAGTTGTTCGACGGACGAAGTCATCTCGTCGACGCTGGCACTCTGGGTCTGGGCCCCCTGGGCCAGGGACTGCGAACTGTCGGCGATCACCCGAGCCCCCTCGGTGAACTGGATCCCGCTTTCGCGCACTTGCCCGATGATCCGGGCCAGGTCGCGGAGCATCCGGGCGATGCCGGCGGCCAGTTCGTCGACCGCCTCGTTCCCTTCGACCTTGACCTCTTGGGTCAGATCGCCCTGGGCCGCTGCATTGACCACGGTGAGGAGATGATCCACCTTGCACCGCAGGAGGTCGGCTTTCTGGCGTTCTTCTTCGGCCCGCTGGCGATCCTTGGCGGCCTCTTCCTCCTGGCGTTGGCGCTCGGCCGCCAGTCGCTGGCGCTGGCGTTCGGCCTCGTCGGCCTCGCGCCGCCGCTGCTCCTCGGCCAGGCGGCGTTCCTCCTCTGCCCGCCGGGCCTGGAGTTGTTTTTCGCGTTCGGCCGACTCCTGAATCCGCTCAAAGGCCTGTCGGGTCGCGTCGATCGAACGATTGATGGCCTCGGCCATCTGGCCCAACTCATCGTGGCTACTCACGTTGGCCGGCCGGGTAAAGTCCTGGTCGGCCAGGGCCACGACGCTTTCCATGCAGATCCGCACGGGCCGGGTGATCACCCGGGCGAGGTAGACGCCCAGGACGACGACCACGACCACGGCCGGCAGTCCGATCCCGAGGAACAGGGCGGTGCGTCCGTCGGCGCGGGATTGAACCAGGGCGGCCTGCTCCAGCACTTGCGTTCGCTGGCGTTCCATGTTCGCCTTGCGGTCGTTGATCCGCGACCGGGTGCCTTCCATGTGGGCCACGGCCGCCTCGATGTTCTTCCCCTGAACGGTCTGGAGTTGGTCAACCAGTCCGCGCACCTTGCGGAACGCCTCGTTGGCGGCTCCCGTATCGCTCGACTTTCGAGCCTCTTCCCGCCGATCGGACTTCTGGCTCAGCTGGATGACTTGCCGTGTGCTCTCCTGCCATTGGGCAAACAAGGGCAGGCACTGCTTGTAGACCTCCTTGGCCTCCGGCGTATCGAACCCGGCCGAAGCCTTGCGAATGCGTTCCTCCGCCTGGCCGATGTTCTCCTGGTTGAACTTGTCGGCCTTTTCCTGCTCCTGCGGCGTCTTGGCGGCGGTTGCCATTTTCTCGGCGATGACGGCCTGGTGCAGGTCGCGGTCGGCCTCCAAGAGCAAGGTGATGCTTTGCTGGAGGGCTTGGATCCGGGCCATATCGCGGTTGATGACGGGCAGCATCTCGTCGTCGATCAGCGGCGCGATTTCCTTATCGATGAGGCCCTGGAATTGGTCGTTGACGATCCGATTGAGGCCGCTGGTCGTATCCTGCAGACTGGTCCAGCCGAGCCAGACGACGGCCAGCAGGGCGATCGCCGAGATTCCAACCAAGGCTCCAATCTTGTGTTTGACGCTCATGACCTACACACTCCCTCTGGATGGGCCGCCTCGTTGAGAATCGAGGCTTCACGAAAGACGCAAAAAAGCCCCGCCGACAATGCCCCGAGGGTCGACGACGCCAGGCAGCTACCGGCGAACAAAAGTATAGGCCTGGAAACGCGTCTCTCGGGCGAATCTGACGTGTTTCCGTCACTCGTTCCCCCCGGATTTCGCCATCTCACCGGCCCGAATCGCACAGCCATTCCCATCGAATCGGGACCCGTAATATCGGGGTAGTTGCCAGGGGGCGGATCGAGAAGGTAGACTCGGAGGGTTCACCGTTGGCCGAGTGCCGGTTGCTTACGGGCACTCTTGCGCAGGGGCGTCTCTCCCC
>JBDKTH010001194.1:0-5200 GCA_039680305.1 Thermoguttaceae bacterium
CCACCCAGAAGCCGACGGTCGACGTCATCACCGGCCTGATCAAGTCGAACTTGCCGGCGCGGATCTGCTTCGAGGTCTCCAGCCGAACGGACAGCCGCGTGGTGCTCGACGAAATGGGGGCCGAGAAACTGCTGGGCCACGGCGACATGCTCGTCTTGAGTCCCGGCACCAGCACCTTGATTCGTGGTCAGGGAACTTATCTGTCGGACGACGAGATCAACCGGGTCATCGCGTCGGTGGCCACCACCGAGCCGCAGTTCGTCCACGAACTGGTCCAGTTGAAGACCAGCGAAGAGAAAGAGGCCAGTGCCGAGGGTGGGAAGCTGAAGAACCGCGACGAGCTGTATGAAGCGGCGGTCGATGTGGTCGTGCGCGAGGGACGCGGAAGCGTCTCCTTGCTCCAGCGGGCCCTGGGGATCGGCTACGGCCGGGCGGCCCGGCTGATCGACTACATGGCCGAGGACGGGATTGTCG
The DNA here is from genome assembly GCA_039680305.1 of Thermoguttaceae bacterium. Taxonomy (GTDB): domain Bacteria; phylum Planctomycetota; class Planctomycetia; order Pirellulales; family Thermoguttaceae; genus JBDKTH01. The sequence continues at coordinate 475 of JBDKTH010001194.1, forward strand.
GCGAGTACAACGGCTCGCAAGCCCGGGAAATCCTCCTCTCGGTGGAAGACTGGGAGAAGATGCAGGGAAAGGGTTCGGGCGGGACAGGGGAGAAGGCCCCCGCGCCGGCCGCCCCGCGCCGTTCGAGCAACAAGATCTTGCTGAGCCCCGAGCGTCCCCAGGCCGAGGAGCCGCCGGCTCGAACCGCCAAGGGCAAATCTGTGTCCCCACCGGTAGACGACACGGAGGATGACGAGGACCTCTTCGAGTCCGAAGAAGAGGATGAAGACGATACCTCCTTCGAGGAGGAGGACGATGATGACGAGGAAAACCTCGAAGAATACGAAGAATTTGACGATGAAATAGACGAGCAGGACGACGACCGCCGCCGAGGCGGTCCGCCCAGGAGAGCAGAGAGCGCGTAGTCGAAACTCGTGATGAGGGAAAAAGTTGCGACTCGGCGACTGCCTCGGCGGCAGTCGAGTGCAATTCGGCGGTAAGGGCGGAATCCCCCTAAATCGTTGGGGGCCGGTCAATTGACATTCCCCCCCGGCATCTGTATCCTAAGAGATTCTTCCTCGACGACGACAAACTGCAGCCCGATCGATGTCCACGAAGCTTACTTGTGAAAACCGCGACATAATTCCCGCTGACGCCATGGGCGTCGTCGGGGAGGTTGTAGCGATTATTCGCGAGTAGGGCCCTCAGTGGCGTCGACCGGCCAGACCGATCACGACCCGCCCTGAGGCCCAACGGGGGCCCAAGGGCGTTTTTTTTAGCGGTTGTTCCAGACGTCCCAGTCCCCTCTCCCTCCGGGAGAGGTTTAGGGTGAGGGGAATCGCCATGGATGCAACTGTGGCCAGCGTCCCTCCCCGCGGCCTTCTCCCCAGAGGAGAGGGAGATACGGAGAAGTTATGCGTCGTATCCAGATCTACGACACCACGCTTCGCGATGGCTCGCAGGCCGAAGGGATCAGCTTTTCCCTGCACGACAAACTCCTGCTGACCAGCCGGCTAGACAACCTGGGCTTCGAGTACGTCGAAGGCGGCTATCCGGCGTCGAACGACAAGGACTGCCAGTACTTCAAGCGGGTGCGCGGGCTTGACCTGCGGCATGCCAAGGTGTGTGCGTTCGGCATGACCCGCCGCAAGGGGATCGCGGCCGAGGCGGATGCCGGCCTCAAAGCGCTTCTCGATTCCGAGGCCGCCGTGATCACGCTGGTCGGCAAGGCGTCCGCTTTTCAGGCCGAGGAAGTGCTGCGCACGACCCGTGAGGAAAACCTGACGATGGTCGTCGAGAGCATCCAGCATTTGTGCAAGGCTGGCCGCCAGGTGATCTTCGATGCCGAGCACTTTTTTGACGGCTGGAAAGGCGACGCGGGCTATGCTCGGGCGGTCATCTTGGCCGCAGCCCAAGCGGGGGCCCAGTTGGTCGTCTTCTGCGACACCAACGGCGGGAGCATGCCAGAGGAGATCGCCGCAATCACCGAGGCGGCCCTGCGGGACCTGCCCGTCCCGGGAGGCATCCACTGCCATAACGACTGCGGCCTGGCCGTGGCCAATTCCCTGGCCGCCGTCGATGCGGGCGCCTCGCAGGTCCAGGGGACGATCAACGGTTTCGGCGAGCGCTGCGGCAATGCCGACCTGATCACCGTGATCGCCAACCTGGTGATCAAGAAGGGGTACGAGGTGCTGCGTCCCGACGCGACCGCGCTTCTGACCGAGCTGTCGCGATACGTCTACGAGATGGTGAACATGAACTTCCCCACGCGTCAGCCGTATGTCGGCAAGAGCGCGTTTGCCCACAAGGGCGGGATGCACGTCAGCGGCGTGGCCCGCGTGGCCGCCAGTTACGAGCATATCGACCCGGCCTTGGTCGGCAATGAGCGGCGCGTGCTGGTCAGCGAGTTGTCGGGGCGGTCGAACATCATGGCCCTGGCCGAAAAATACCACATCCGCCACGATGCGAAGCTGATGGACAAGATCCTGGCCAAGGTGGTCTCCAAAGAGAGCGCCGGCTACCAGTTCGAAGCGGCCGAAGGCTCGTTCGACCTGCTGGTCAAGGAATGTGCCGGCACGTTCCGCCCGCATTTCGAGCGGCTTAACTATCATGTGAACGTGGAAACCGACGGGGATGGAAAGGTCACCACCGAGGCGACCGTCAAGATCCGCGTCGGCGACGAGATCCGCCACGAGGTGGCCGAGGGCGACGGCCCGGTGAACGCCCTGGACGCCGCGATCCGCAAGGCCCTGAACGGGACCTTCCCCAGCCTGCGGAAGATGCACCTGGTCGACTACAAAGTCCGCGTGATCAACTTCGAGGCGGCCACGGCGGCCGGGGTCCGCGTGATCATCGAAAGCCGGGACGAGGTGGACACCTGGGGCACCGTCGGCGTGAGCGAAAACGTCATCGAAGCCAGCTGGATTGCCCTGGCCGACAGCTACGAATACAAGTTGTGTAAGGACGAAGAACTGCAGAAGCAGTCGTAGGCACATTAGACAACCCTCCGGGATTGTAGGAGGCCGGCGAGTCGTAGGGCGGTGCCGAGCTTGCGAGGCCCGCCCTACAAAGTCGGAAAAGGAAGAAAGAGCAGACATGGAGAACTTGCCGTCGTTGCGCGAATTGCCCAATCGTTACGATCAAGAGGCCGCCCAGGAGCGGTGGTACCGGTTCTGGGAAGAGAAGGGCTATTTTCACAGCGAACCGGACTCTAAACGCAAGCCCTACACGATCGTGATCCCGCCGCCGAATGTCACCGGCGCGCTGCACTTGGGCCACGCCCTGAACAACACGCTCCAGGACATCCTGATCCGCCAGCATCGGATGATGGGAGACGAGACCCTCTGGATGCCCGGCACCGATCACGCTGGCATCGCCACCCAGGCGATCGTCGAGCGGCGGCTGTTGTCGGAGGAAGGCAAGACCCGACACGACCTGGGCCGCGAAGGGCTCGTCGAGCGGATCTGGGCCTGGAATGAGGCGTACGAAGCCCGCATCCTCAGCCAATTGAAGAAGATGGGCTGCAGCTGCGACTGGCAGCGCACGCGGTTCACCCTCGACCCGGTCTGTGCCCGCGCGGTGCGCCACACCTTCTATAGCCTCTTCCAGGAACGGCTGATCTACCGCGGCAAGCGTCTGGTCAACTGGGACACGATGCTCCAGACGGCCGTCAGCGACGACGAGGTGTTCCACGAGACCGTGCCGGGCAACTTCTGGTACTTCCACTACGCGGTGATCGATCCGAAGCCGGGCGAGCCGAAACACGTGATGATCGCCACGACCCGTCCCGAAACGATGCTCGGCGATACGGCCGTGGCCGTCCACCCCGATCCGGCCGCAGCCTTGGATCGCGTCGAAGAGGATCTCAAGGCTCGGCTGGCCGCCGCGCCGGAGAAGATGAAGCCAGAGATCGAAGCGGAACTGGAAAACGTCCAAGAGCGCCGCCGGGAAATGTTGCCGCTCTTGGTCAAGCTTCGCGACATGGCCCTCGACGGCCGCAAGGTGATGCTGCCGCTCATGAACCGGCCGATTCCGCTGGTGGCCGACCAATGGGCGAAGCCCGAACTGGGCACCGGCTGCGTGAAGATTACGCCGGCCCACGACCCGAACGACTATGAGGTCGGCCTGCGCAAGCACCTGCCGATGATCAACATCCTCAACATGGACGGCACGCTCAACGCCAACGCGGGAGCGTACCAGGGCCAGACGATCCGGGAAGCCCGCAAGAATGTCGTGGCCGACCTGGAGAAAGAAGGCCTGGTGGTCAACGTCGAAGATCGCCAGATCGAGCTGGCCCACTCCGACCGCTCCAAGACGCCGATCGAGCCTCTGCTGGCCGACCAGTGGTTCGTGAAGATGGAAAAGCTCGCCCAGATGGCGATGGACGCGGTGAGCGACGGCCAGGTGGAGATCATTCCGTCGCGTTACGCCAAGAGCTACCTCGATTGGCTGAGCGAGAAACGCGACTGGCCCATCAGCCGACAGCTCTGGTGGGGCCACCAGATTCCGATCTGGTACTGCAAGACGGCCTCGGAAGACGAGCTGCGTCAGGCGTTTGCCGGACGCAACGACGTGGTCTGGCATCGCGACGACGAGTATCAGCAGTGGTTGATCTGCGCCCAGGAAGAGGACCTGTCGGAAGACTCCATCCCGGGACACAAGCTCGAGCGTGAACAGGACGTGCTGGACACCTGGTTCAGCTCGGCCTTGTGGCCGCACTCCACGCTCGGCTGGCCCGAGAAGACTCCGGAGTTGGAGTATTTCTATCCCACGAACGTGCTGATCACCAGCCGCGACATCATCACGCTCTGGGTGGCCCGGATGGTGATGATGGGTCTGCATAACATGGGCAAGATCCCGTTCCACCAGGTCTACATTCACCCCAAGATCCTCGACGCCTTTGGCGAAGGGATGTCGAAGTCGAAGGGGAACGGCGTCGACCCGATCGACGTGATCGAAAAGTTCGGGGCCGACTCCTTGCGGTTCGGCCTGGCTTATCTGACGACCGAGACCCAAGACATCCGCATGCCGGTGCAGTTCGAGTGCCCGCACTGCCAAGGGCTGATCGAGCAGACCAAGGAGAACCGGATCCGGCCGAAGATCAAGTGTACGCACTGCAGCAAGGAGTTTTCCACGCAGTGGGCGCAGAAGCCGGCCGACCAGGCGTTGCCTCGCGGCGCGGTCGTGAGCGAACGATTTGAGATCGCCCGAAACTTCTGCAACAAACTGTGGAATGCGTCGCGGTTCA
>JBDKTH010001094.1:0-2485 GCA_039680305.1 Thermoguttaceae bacterium
TGGCGGTTTGACCGTTCGGGCAAATTCACGGGGATCGAAGAACTGGTCCCGGGCATGAGCCTGCGCGACCTCCACGGCGATATCTACGTGGCCGTTGGCAAAGAGTTGAGCCAGGAAGGGAAGCCGGGCGAGAAGGTTGCGGTCCCGTTGTACCTGTCCGTCATGACCGGCCGCCAGACGGAACAGGAACTCGTGCTGCGAGGCTCGCTACGGAGTTGGGACAATCTCGGCCGGGAGCGTTGCGCCGATCTTGGCCTGCGTCGGTCGCTCACCTGCAAGGCGTGGCAGTGCGGCGACTTGGAGCCGATCGCGGTGACGCTTCCGAAGGAGCCGTCGGTCGCGGTCCTGGCGGTGACGTTGGAGGATCTTGCCGGCAACGTCGTGGCGCGGAATTTCGCGACGTTCGTGGTGCGCGACGGCACGCAGCCGCGCCAGGAGACCGTCACCATGGAGGGCCGCAAGACCCGGATCGTCCGTGTGGCCCCGAAGGATTTTGCCACGGCCCAGTGGTCGTTGAAGCAATGGGACGTGTTGGGCGGCCGGAAGGTCAACGGGGCGGGCAAGGGGTTCTTCGAGTACCGGATCGCCTGGCCCGACGGGCTGCGGGCGGAGGACGTGGCGCACGCGAGCTTCAAAGCCGAACTCTCGGCCAAGCGGCTCCTTGGGAAGGATGCCAAGGGCGCGTCGCAAATGGATGGCGACTACATGCGGGGCTTAGGCACGTTGAACCCGAGTCGGAACCCGAACGCCTACCCGATGACCGACACGCAGAAGTCGCCCGGTGCGGTCCGGATCCGGGTCGGCGGGGAGACCGTCGGCCTCTTCGAACTCCCCGATGATCCGGCGGATCACCGCGGCATTCTTTCCTGGCACGAACAGAAACGCGACGGCACGCTGGCCGAGGCCGGCTCCTATGGCTATCTCGTCTCCGTCGAGATTCCCAAGCCGCTTCTGGAGCGGGCGGCCCAGGCCAAGGAACTGGTCCTCCGGCTTGAGGCCGACGACGCGCTGGCCGGCGGGATCGCCGTCTATGGCGAGCGCTTTGGCCGATATCCCCTGGATCCGACGGTCGTGTTCGTGCTCCGCCGGTCCCCATCCACCGACTGACGCACGTCCCCGCCATCCCAGCGTTCATCATCCGCTTACCATGGATTTCTGCCAACCAGGTGTGGTATGCGCCTTGCCTGGATTCTCTCCTTGTTCGGCATCGGTTCCATACCTAGTATTCTTGGGTAGACCCTCTTCACAACCTGGGGCCAAGATTCGGCCGACCGCAATGGTTACGGCGCAGGAATCCAATTTCGATAGTGAGTCACATTACCGCAACCTCTTCGCGTGTGCTCCGGTGGGCATCTGGGAGGCGGATTGTACGGCGATGGAGACCTGGTTCGGCCAACTTCGAGCCGCAGGGATCACGAACCTCTGCTCGTTTCTGGAAACGGATCCGCAGCAGGTGCTGTATGGACTCTCGTTGGTGACGATTCGCAGCGTCAACCACGCATCGGTTGGCTTCTACGGGGCGAATGACGAACAACACCTTCTCGAAAATGCCTCGAGGCTTCTCGCCACGGTCCCGCTTCCCTCGCTCAGGGACGCTCTCGTCGCACGATGGAACGGCGAGGTGTCGTCCCGCATGGAGACTCACATTGCCACCCTCCACGGCACGCGGATTCATGGACTCGTGGGGATCTCGGTGCCTAAGGAGGCCGATCGGCAGGATCTCAGCCGAATCATCCTCACGTTCACCGACATCACCGATCGCAAACGGACCGAGGAGGCCCTGCGGGAGAGCGAGGAGCGATTGCGCATGGCGATGGGGGCCTCCGGGACCGGCTGGTGGGACTGGGACCTGAGGGCCAATGCCCTTGTGTTGGATGAGCAATGCAAGACCCTGCTGGGGGTACCCCTAACCGCCGAAGTCACCTATGAAGTCGTCCGAGAGCACTTGCGGCCGGAGGATCGATCACGCCTGGACCAGACCTTGGCCCGAGCGCTCGCCGAGTCGGGGGAGTACGAGTTGGAGTGTGCTGCCGAGTGGCCGGACGGCAGTGTCCATTGGGCGTTGCTCCGCGGCCGCTCGTTTCATGACGCCGCGAATCGGCCAATACGCTTGATGGGGGTGGCCGTGGACCTCACCGACCGCCGCCGGGCCGAAACAGCCTTGCGGGAATCGGAACAGTTCTATCGGACTCTCATCGAGACGCTGCCGGTGACGGTGGTGTTGGCCAACCCGACTGGTCGCGTCAGCTACATCTCGCCCGCAGCCAAGGAGATGTTCGACCTCGAGCCCGGGGAGGGCCTGGGCACGCTTCCGACCGACTGGATCGCGCCGGAGCACCACGAGGTGGTCCGCCATCGCATGCAACAGGTGCTGGTCGAGCTGCGCCCGCAGCCACCGATCGAGTACAAAATGCTCAAACGCGATCGTAAGCCCGTCTGGGCCCAGGTCGCGTCGGCGCCGGTCCTCGATGTCGAGGGCCATCTT
>JBDKTH010000488.1:0-2589 GCA_039680305.1 Thermoguttaceae bacterium
TGTGCGAGTTCGAGGGCTCCAAGAAGAACAACATCATCCTCATCCCCGAGAGCGTGGCCGCCATCAAGGGCGACCCGGCGCACACGGCCGTCTTCAAGGACGCCAATCCCGACTGCCCGGCCGATGCACGCTACAAGTGCGTCATCGTCGGCAAGCCTCACGGGCTGTACCTGCTCAAGTCGGCCGACGGGATTCGCTTCAGCGTCGCCACCGACAAACCCGTGATCACCCAAGGCGCTTTCGACTCGGAGAACCTGGCCTTTTGGGACCCGGTGCGCAAGGAGTATCGCGCCTATTGGCGGACTTTCACCGCGGGCACGACGGACGGCAAGACGTGGGCCCCGGCCGGCATTCGCGCGATCCGCACGGCCACCTCCAAGGATTTGCTGACCTGGGACTCGCAGGCCGACGTCGAGTACGTCGATTCGCCTCCTCAGCAGCTCTACACCAACCAGATCCAGCCCTACTATCGGGCTCCGCACATCTTCATGGGCTTCCCGATGCGCTACACCGACCGCGGCTGGTCGGAATCGTTGATGGCCCTGCCGGGCCGTGAGGACCGGCTGGCCCGGGCCAAGGCGAGTCCGCGCTACGGCACCGCGATCACCGACGGCCTGTTCATGACCAGCCGCGACGGCGTGCAGTTCCGCCGCTGGAACGAGGCCTTCCTGCGCCCCGGCCCTCGCCGCCAGGGCTCGTGGGTCTACGGCGACAACCTGATCTTCTGGGGCATGGTGGAGACGGCCTCCACGCTGGGCGATGCGCCGAACGAGCTGTCGATCTATGCCCCCGAAGACTACTGGCAGGGCGAGGCGGTCAGTTTCCGGCGACTGACGCTGCGGATCGACGGCTTCGTCTCCCTCCGGGCCCCGGCCCAGGGCGGCGAGCTGCTGACCAAGCCGCTGGTGTTCGACGGCGGCAACCTGACGCTCAACATGGCCACTTCCGGCGCGGGAAGCATTCAGGTCGAGATCCAGGATGCCGCGGGCAAGCCGCTGCCCGGCTACACCCTGGCCGATTGCCCCGAGATTTTTGGCGACGAGTTAGCCCGGGTCGTGCGCTGGCGCAAAGGCGGTGACGTCCGATCCCTGTCGGGCAAGACGGTCCGTCTGCGCTTCTTGCTCCACGACGCCGACCTCTACGCCTTCCAGTTCGTCCCCTACCAGCCCGATCCCGTCCGGCCCCGGCCAGGCAAGTAACCGCATTCAGAGCCGGGGGCGTGTCGGCCCGATGTCAGGGCACGCCCCCGCTCTGAGTAAGACCTGTCGATCCTGGTTGTCCGTTGCTCCACTTGACAGGGCCACGAATCGCAACGAGACTCAAGTTTGTCGCGATCCCCCCTGAAACGCCACGGAGAGACCCGAGGATGTCGACTCGACCAAACCCGATCCATCGCCTCTGCTTGGGTCTAGGCTGGCTCGTGGGCTCAGCGGTGCTGTTTGCCGCCGTGTCGGTGACCGCGGCCGAACCGCGACCCGTGAGCGACGAGCAACTGCGTGCCAGAGTGGAGGAGGCGTGGCAGGCTTCCTGGACGCGGTTCTACGACGATCGCACGCACCTGTTCTATGACTTCGTTTCCAGTTACGACCCCCAAAGACGCCTCGCCTCGCTGCCCACGCCGGAGGAGATCGGCCGGCAGTATCCCAACCGCAATGGCTGGGGAACCGGGATGGAAGACTGCGCGATCAGCGGCGGCGTGCTGATGTCGATGATCTGCGACCGTTTTGCGGCCACGGGGGATGCCACGCTGCGGCAGGCGGCCCAAAAGACGTTCAGCGGCCTGGTGCTCTTGGGAACGCTCAGCCCCTCCGAGGGTTTTGTGATCCGCGGGGTCTGCCCGGCCGACGGGCGGTCGCACTATTGCGAAAGCTCTCGCGACCAGTACACCTGGTACGCCTATGGCCTGTGGCGTTATTACCGCTCGCCGCTCTCAAGTCCCGCCGAGAAAGCCACGATGCGGAAGATCATCACCGCCGTCTGCACGCGGCTCGAGCGCAATGTGGTCGCAACCAACGATTACCACATCGGACGAGAAGACGGCACCTTCGACGGCCTGGTGGACAAGATGTGGGAAAACGCGGCCCACGAAGTGGCTCGCCTGCCGATGATCTACGCCATCGGCGCGGACCTGACCGGCGACCAACACTGGCGGGACCTCGCCCGGCGATTCAGCCCCGAGGCGGCTGAGAAGTCCAAAGGGGACTCGACGAAAATCCCCTACGCGCTGCTCCAACAGCAGGTTTCGTTGGAAGCCCTCTATCACCTGGAAGAATCTCCGGAGTTGAAGCGGAAGTGGCTGGAGGTGATGAAGCTGGTTGCCGGCCGCGCTCAGGTCTTCTTGGCCCGCTGCCGCGAGTATCGGGCCCCGGACGCTCAAGAGATTAACCTCGACTGGCGCACCTGGCCGCCTTACAAGTCACAGGGCTACCAGGTGCCGACCCGACCGGCCGTCAGCGACCAGGACAACCGCGCGGTGCGCGATCCGGCCGAGGCGGCGCTGGTGCAACTCCTCTGTCCCGAGCCCTCGTTAACGCCGGATCAACTCGCGCTGGTCAAGCAGATGATTGCCCAGGTCGATTACACGAAATC
>JBDKTH010000696.1:0-5895 GCA_039680305.1 Thermoguttaceae bacterium
CACCGGCTTGACCGAGATCTTCGGGGCCGTGGTCCACACCGAGACGGGCTGCTGGTAGGGACCGGGCGCCGTGACCCCCGTGGGGTTCACCCGATCGGGCGTGGGGAAATCGGTCGGCGCGATGTAGCTGTAGCCGCCCGTGCCGCCAAACGCCGCCTCGATCGACGCCGCCGTCGCGTACGGGTCATTGGGCGAGACAAGGATCTGGTACGACGTGACCGGCTGCGAAACCGTGGTCATGAGCGCCGCCGCGCAGAACCCGTTCAGGTTGACGTTGGCCAGTTCGCCGCCCAAGGTCGAGGGGTTGACCTCGAGCAACGGCTGGGCCCCAGTCGCTTCCGCATCGTACTCGATCTGGAACTCCTGGCTGTTGATCGCCTTGACCACCGCGTGCTTGTCGCTCAGGCCCACGATCGCGTCGATCGCGTTCTGAATGGCCTGCGCATTCGCCTCCATCGACTGCGAGCTGCTATACCCTTCGACTTTCGCATACTCGCCGGTCGACGGCGCCCCCGACGAATCGCCTTCGTTATAGACGAGCCAGAAGCTGCCCGAGACTCCGCTCTGACCACTGAACGGCTCATAGCCGGCCGAAAGCGTCAGCTTCTGCACCACTTTGTCGCTGGTGCGCAACTGGAACGTGCCATAGCTCTGCAGCGACGACGGCAAGGTGATCCGCTGGACCTCGTCGGTGAAGTAGCGGGCATAGATGTTCGTGTCGACGACCGTATTGCCGGTATCCGGATTGACGATCGAACTATACTGTGCCGTTCCGTGCACGATCGGAGCCCCGCCCGAGGTCGAGAACTCCACCGTGATTCCCGCAATACTTCCATTGGCGTTCAAACCCAGTCGCCCGATCTGGTCGTCGCGCTCGTACGTCACAACGAAGTCGCCGTCGTCGTCCACCGCCGTCGATTGCGAGGTGTTCGTGGTCGCGCTGCCGAGCTTGGTCGCATAGAGCGACCGGGTGACCACGAGCGATTGGCTGGTGTCGGCCGGGTTGACGTAGGTGTAACTGTACGTCTTCGAGCCGGTGTAGTCGTGCCACGCCATCTGCTGGACCGTGAGCGGTTCGGTGACCGCGATGTCCGTCATGTCCCCCGGCGACAGGCTCAGGAGTTGCCGCTGTTCCAAGGGATCCAGCAACAGGCGGCGATGCTTGGTGTGCGTCCCGCGTGCTCGCCCCTTACGGCTGAAACGGTCGCGGATGCCTTCAATCGTGGAAGTGATCTTGTCGAGCTTAGGCAATCGAATAGGCGACATCTTCTGCTGTCCTCAAAGCTGGATTCCAAGGTCCGGAAGCGAACCGGCGGCCCCCTGAAGCGCGGAAGGCGCCGATGACCAGGAGGCGGAATGGGACTTGACGTTCGAATCAGTACGGTTAACGGGAAGCTCCTTGCTGGCGCGCAGCCAGTAGGAGAATTCGTGGGTCGACAGGGCGGCCCGGGCCGCCGGTTTCTCGAGGCTGAGGATCATCGGCCGGCGAATGCCGGGCAGGAACTGCACGTCGTACAGTTCCTCGCATCCTGCGGTGAATTCAAACAGGCCGACCTGCGCCCCCGTGCGCACGTCGACCACGGCCACCCCGCATTGGAGCCGCTCGCAACGCTGCTGGATCGGTAGTCCGCCGAAAATGTGCTTCTCCCGGATCCGCGACATCCCGACCAGGGCGTACGGACCGACAAACGCCAATCCGCGGAGATACCCCGGCAGGCTCGCGACCACGGTCGACCGCCCGCTCTCGGGCTCGACGACCAACAACTCGCCGGCCCCCGAGTTGAGCACCCACAGCCGGCCGTCATACCACCGCGGCGAATGCGGCATCGACAGCCCGCCCAAAAGGATCTCGTCGGCCTCGATGTCCATCAGCACGCCGCCGGCGGCCTTGTTCTCGCGCCACTGGCCCGGCGCGTCGCTGGTCCCCAAGGCGGTCATGTACTTTGGCCGGCCGTCACGCATTGCCAGACCGTTCAGATGGCAGCGGTCTTCCGGCGCCAACTCGCTGATGAACTTCGGCTTCCAGACCGGCACGAAGCTGTACATCGCGCTGAGCCGGGCCAGGCACGAGAACCGCGTGTTGACGCACAGGAGCTCGTCCCCCTGGAACACGACGTCGTGCGTGTGCAGGTCGCCGGTGTGGAACGTGGCCCGCGGCAGGTACAACGCGTCGTAGCGCCCGGGCTGCTCTTCGAGGTACTCGTAGGCCAACCGCGAGTCGTTGGCAAACAGGAAGACGTCGTTGCGGGTTGCCAGGGCCAGCCGCTGGCCGTCGGCCACCAGGCCCAACGGCTTGTCAAACTGACGCATCAGGAGCGAAACCTGGCCGTCCAGGCAGCCGATCATCGCCACCTTGCCGGCCTGGTAGGTGCTCACCGCCAGCGAGCCGCCGGCCTGGGCCAACCAGCTCTCAAACCCGGCCGTGCTCGCGCAGGCGACACGAACCGGTTCGGCGTTTTCAGAAGACAGACTCATAACGGTTTCCGAGGTTCTTTGGTGAATCACTCACAGGCCGCGCGACAAGAAACAGCAGACGTGGTCAAAAATTCTGGGGGCTTGCCATGCGGCCCATGCCGCACTCGGATCCCGCCGGGCGTGAAAAGGGGTGATCGGTAGGCCGGCCCGTCGCACGCCAACCGTCGGCGACGTGCCCAAAACTCGGCGAGTCGGAAGACTCTTCCCATTCGTTCCTTGCCTCACTGGGAGCATTGACCGCGTTACCGCCTTGCTCAGCACTGCTGTCAAACTCCCCGCATTTATCCATTGGAAACGGAACCGCGCAAATTTGTCAAACAGTTTCTCAGGCAAACCCAAAAGACCCCAGCTTTCCCATAAGCCCCACATGAATTCATCCATTCTGTGCAAAGTCACCAATTTATCATGATCAGGCCCAAAACCGACGTCAATACCCTGAAACACCAAAAGGAGAAGGACTGAGGCAGAAACTCGGTGGGGCGGGCCAGATGGGGGGCCGCGAGGGGCTATCGGCCGCGCGGCGGCTGTGGCGATTAGGACCCGTCCAGAAATAACTGGTTCATCCGGCTGACGCGTACCTGGGGGCTCTGCCCCCAGACCCCCGGGATTTATCGCATAAGTGCCAATCCCGGAGCCGGAAGCCGTCGTAATGGCCACCCCTCTCCCTTGGTTCTTCTCGTCATCGCCGTCTCTATCGCTCCGGGCTTGGCACGAAAGCGATAAATCCCAGGGGGTTTGGGGGACAGCGTCCCCCAACGTACCGCCAGGTACGCCTCCGCCGGATGAACCAATGCCGTTCGATCGGTTGACGCGAGTCTTTGTTTAGCCCGGTCGCTTGCGACCGGAGGGGAGTGACTGGAAAGTGGGCCAGACGATATGTTATGCTGATTGCCGGCAGCTGACGGCTGACCGCTTTCGTTCTTTGGCAACTCGGTTTTGCGGCGTGAACCATCCCTTCGATGGAGTGGATTGGCAAGAGCAGGCTCCGCGCCGTCGTCCAGGCCTCGGCTGTCGGCAAACGACGCTCATGAGGAGATGATCACCAACCGGTTTAGATCTGGACGGTAGTTTAGTTGCCACTAGAAATGAGGGGTAGACCCTGAATTGTGCAACACTCCCCCTCTTTATGGTTAGTTGACTTACGGATTTGCGGATATCTGCAACTGCCACCGGTATCGCGACTTGCGGTTTTTTGCAACGCCCGAGAATTCGCAACAATACACGCGAGGCTTTCCACAATTTTCTCCCTCAACGTGGTTAGGGTAATTCCTGAGTGTGTACCATCCTGGGGGTGTTTTATCGCAAAAGAGGGGGTTAGCGAGATCAGTCCCCCAGGAACGCTCCCCACACAGCCTCGCGCGGGTACCCTTTGTCTCTGGCTGCTCGGGAGCGTATACTTGGCAAAACCTGCCCCCAGGGGGAGATTCTTTCGAGCGGAGAGCTTGCCATGTTCGGGCGTCGTTCTGCGTGGTCCACCGGATCGCTTCTCTGCCTGGCCGTCGTTGTCGGCGCCGTGCGCGCCGAGGAGGGGCAAGACAAGCCAAAAGCCGATGCGCATCGGCAGTTCGTGCGGCTGACGCGCGACAAGGAAAGGCCGGTGGCGCTTGAGACGGCGATTGTCCGCCACGTGCCCCAGGACCGCGGGCGGACCACGCCGACCGTCGACCTGGTCTCCGCGGTGCACGTCGCCGAAAAGAGCTACTATGACCAGTTGAACCGGCTGTTTGAAAAGTATGACGTGGTGCTCTATGAACTGGTGGCGCCGGAAGGGACGCGGATTCCCAAAGGCGGTCCGGTCGGCTCGCAGAGTTCGGTGTCGATGGTGCAGACGGGCATGACGGGCCTTCTTGGGCTGGAGTTTCAACTTCGCGCGATCGACTATACGCGCCAGAACTTCGTGCACGCCGACATGTCGCCGGAGCAGTTTGCCGCGTCGATGGACCAGCGGGGCGAGAGCATGTTCCAGACCTTCGCCCGGATGTTCGGCTATGCCCTGGCCCGGCAACAGGCCGACAGCGGCGCCACGGACGCCGGGGTGCTGGCCGCCCTGTTGAGCAAGGATCGCACGCTGGCGCTGAAGCGGCTCATGGCCGAGCAGTTCCAGGATATGGACGGCTCACTGACGGCGATCAACGGGCCAAAGGGGTCGACGCTGATCACGGAGCGGAACAAGGTGGTGATCAAGGTCCTCGGCAAGCAGATTGCGGCCGGCAAAAAGAAGATCGCCATCTTCTACGGCGCCGGCCACATGCCCGACATCCAGGAACGTCTGGCCGCCGATCTCAACCTGGTTCCGCTGAGCACCCAATGGGTCGTCGCCTGGGACCTCGAGGGGAAACCGTTGAAAGGGCGAGCGAAGCCGGAGAAGGGCGCGAAGTAAGGTAGGGCGGTGCCGAGCTTGGTCGTCAAGAACCCTTAGTAGCGGAGCACTTTGCGGAGCATCCACGCGCCCCAAGCCGCCAGGATCACATTGCCGGCCCAGACGGAATACGGCGGGAGCATGCCGTCTTTCGAACCGTTGACGCCGCACATCAAGAGCGGGTAGTAGACGGTCAGGATCGGCAGGAAGCAGAGGAAGAAGCTGGTCAGGAAGTCGCGGTTGCGGAGCCAAATGGCCATGGGCGCACCGATCCAGACGAAGCACAGGCAACTGAAGCCAGCCGACCAGCGGCGATGCGGCTCGGTGTAGAGGCGATAGAGTTGACCCCAGCAACTGTCCCGGGCTGCCTGCCGTAATTGCCATTCCCCGGACGTCAGGGCAGGAAAGTCGCCGTGGAGCAGTTGCTGGCCCGCCTCGGCCACCATGTCCTCTTCGACCTCCGTGATGAGCGCCTTCTGTTCCTCGACTTCGTCGGGGATGTCCCGCAGCGCCATTTGCGAGGGACGTCGGTCCAGCGGTTTGGCACGGCTGGCGTCGGACAAGGGGATCTCTTGTTCGTAGACGCCCGGATTGCGAATCGTGACCTGCCCTTCGAGGTCGATCGTGCTGTTGCGAAGGATGATTTTCAGCATGTTCTGTTCGCGATCGGAGCGCAACTCGGCCTCGTCGGCGGTGATCGTCATGTTGGGCGTGCTGCCGCGGCCTTTGATCGTCAACAGGGGCGCGATCAGCCGCCGGCCCTCGACCCCCTTGACGTTGATGCTGAAACTCGAGGAGCTATAGCCATTCGGAGGCGTACTGAGCATGTTGTAGGCGATCTCTTCGACCGCCTCGACGATGACCCGTTGGACCCCATTACGCCCCCAGGAGACGGCCAGGTCGTTGAGCCAGACGGTCAGCAGGCTCAGCAGGAACGCCAGGACCATCGTCGGCCAGAGGATCAGCCAGGGCGAGATTCCCAACGCCTTGATGGCCACGACCTCGTTGGAACCGGACATGGCCGAGTAGATGGTGGTCGTCGCCAGCAAGAGGGTCACGGG
>JBDKTH010000866.1:0-3037 GCA_039680305.1 Thermoguttaceae bacterium
CGTCGGCCTTGGCACGCACCGTGAGATCCACCTGGTATGTATCCACGGCTTCCGGATTCGACGGCTCGCCGCGCGTCTTGAAGTCGATCGTCACGGTTCCGGTGATCGCGCTGTCCTGGGTGATCAGGCTCGTCTCGGGAACTGCTTGAAACGACCACCAGAGGAGGATCGCGATCAGGCCCGCCGCAAGCCCCAATCCGATGCGAAGGTGGCGACCTTTCGTTGAACGCACCGGGGAGGCCGTGGGCGCGGTCGCCTGGACCAGCGGGGACTGCGTGCCGGTCAACGGCGTCGGCTGAAACTGGTCGGTGATGGTCGGGGCCAACCCTGGGTCGGGCACGTCCGGCACGCGCACGGCGGTCATCGCCTGTGTCACCGGCTGGGACGCCACGGCCTGCGGCGCGCGAATCGCGGCCAAGACGGCCTCGGCCAGCGCGGTGCAGTCGGGAAACCTCGCGGCCGGATCTTTGGCCAGCCCCTTGCTCACCGCCGCCGACACGGCCGGCGGGATCTGTGGTTGCGATTCGTGCAGTTCGGGCAGGGCCTCGGTCGCCTGAGACACGAGGATGGCCGACAGGGGAAGCCCGGCAAACGGATGCGAACCGGCCAGCGTCTCGTGAACGACCATGGCCAGCGCGTACTGGTCGGCCCGGCCATCATAGGTCCGACTGAGGATCATCTCCGGGGCCAGGTAACCGGGCGTGCCCACGAGCATCCCGCCGGCGGTCAGTTCCAGCGGCTGCTCGTTGGCCGCGAGGGTCGCCAAGGCCTTGGCGACGCCGAAGTCGCCCAGGTAGACGTTGCCATGGGCATCGAACAGGATGTTGGCCGGCTTCACATCGCGGTGGATGAACTGCTGGCCGTGAATGAAGTCCAACGCCGAGGCAATCTCGCCCAGCCACGAGGCCAGGGCCCCCAGCGGCATCGGCACACGCGTGCCGGAGGTGGAGCGGATTCGGTCGGCGAGGCTTCCGCCAGGCAGGTACTGCATGACCGCATACGGCACGGCCTGGTGTTCCCCGATGTCGAGAATCCGAACGATGTGCGGATGGGCCAGCTTGACCAACGAGTGGACCTCGCGCAAGAACCGCTCGGTGAAGCTCCGGTCCGCGGTCACGGGCGCCCGGGGGATCTTGATGACCACCTCGCTTTGCAGGTTCCGATCCCAAGCGCGGAAGATCAGCCCCATCCCGCCTTCGCCCAGCAGCGACTTGATCGTGTACCGGCCGGCGGCCAGTTGGGCTCCGATCCATTGTCCGGTCTCAGTGGCCAAGGTCTGGTGCTCCTTCGTGCGCGCCGCTGCGTCAACCTCGCGAATTTCCCGCTCAAGTCGCCCTGCCACGCAAGCGACCAGAGGGCGCGACCTCTTGGCATCTTAAAACAGTCCCCCTGGCAAGCATAGCCCAGGACGGCCATGCGGATGCCCATCCCACAAGATGGCGGATTCGCCCCAGAATCCAGGGCTGACTTTCACTAGGGACAGCTCTTAAAGGGGGCACGGACGAGCGAGTGAGCCAGCATCCTCTGGTTGGGGGGATGGTCCTGCAAACCGCCTCCGCAGCCGGCCGGCACTCCGTGGATTTCCCCCAGATTTAGCTAGAGAATTGTGGAAAGCCTCACGTGGTGCGATGCAAATTTTGCGACGCGGCGCACATTCGTAAGTGTCATCTATTCCAAGCGTTGCATTCAGGAGAAAAGACGTAAGTGAACCAACCCGAAAGTGGGGAGGTGTTGCATAATTCATGGGTGTCTACGTAGTTCGGCATAATACGTACCACCTATATTTACCTCCCCTCGCATGGTTTCCGTGTTCCGGAAGTCCCTGGCCCATGCCCTGCAAGGAGCACGGGCCAGGCGCGCTGCTGCCAAGCGGCGCTTGGGTCGGGCCGGACGGCCATACCCCGAGCGCGGGGGCAATTTCTCGAAAGCGTCAATTGTCAAAGATCCAAGCGGCTTGCCTTCTGAGGCTGCCAGGAATCAGCCTAGCAGAACGGCTGGCCCAATTTCAACTCGATTTGGCGCGGCGGAAGGAGAAAGGACGAAGGCGGTGTGACGCGTCGTGGTGGTCTCTAGGCCCGAACAAAAGTCTTGTTGCGGTACATGTACCAGAGCAGAATCCACATCACGCCGAAGGCCCCGGTCCAACCGATCACATCGTACCAGGCCGCGCCGACATAGGGCTGAAGTCCGCCGAGGAAGACGTCGGCCACGCGGCGGAAAGCGGAGTTGCACAAACCCCAGGCCATGTAGACGAAGATCGAGTTGGAGCCGATCACGATGAAGGGGAAGGCCCAGCGGCGGAACCTCCAGACGTCGACAACCAGGTAGAACAAGGCCAGCAAGAGATAGCTCATCCCGCCGGCATAGAGGGCAAAGGAGCTGGTCCAGCGGTTCTTGATGATCGGACACCACACGGGCCACTGGCTCCACTCGGTGCCAAACGCCGTCAAGCCAGGGAACCAGTAGGCAATCCAGCCGCTCCACATGAAACCGGCCGCCAGGCACGCGAGCCCGAGGGCCGTCAAGGCGCCAAGCTTGCCGGCGTTGCTTTTGGGAGAGCGGAGGATCTGCCCGGCAAACACGCCAAGCATGGCGGTCGAGGCGTGGCCCAGGATTCCCAAGATCCAGCCGAAACGCCAGCGGCCTTGCAGGTCGCCGAGGATCCAATCGTTGAGCCAGTCGCCCAGGTTGCACGCGGGCTTGAACACGCCCATCTGGTGTCCCGGTCCGGGAACGAACGCCAGCAGGGCCCAGTAGCCCAGGAGTATTGCGGCGGTGACCACGATCTGCCCGCGAAGGTTGAAATGTAGATAGACGAGCGAGGCCACCAGGTAGCCGAGGGCCAGCATTTGGAGCACGCTGTAGGTGATCTGGAACTTGTGGATGTCGTAGCTCAACAGGTTGCCGTTGATCATCATCCCCAGCACGACCAGGACCGCCACGCGGGCCAGGAGGTGGCCGTAGATCCGCAACCGGCTGTCGCCCCGGGCGAGTCGCTTGGCCAGCGAGTAGGGGATCGCCACGCCGATCATGAACA
>JBDKTH010001172.1:0-5493 GCA_039680305.1 Thermoguttaceae bacterium
ATTACCGATCGTGTTTGTCAAATCCCATAGCGGCTTAACAAGCTTCCGGCGATCGAACCCGACACCATTCCTTGGCACGAAAGGGCGGCTCATGAACGCGTCCACCCCGCGCGGCAAGTCTCCTTCCCGGCGTGAGTTCCTCAAGCGGTCGGGCACGATCGCGGCCGGCGTGGCGATGGCCGATCCGCTGGCCCGCTTCTGCCATGCGGCCGAGAACAACACGATCAAAGTGGCCCTGGTCGGCTGCGGCGGACGAGGGACCGGGGCGGCGGCCAACGCCCTTGCCACGCAAGGCCCGGTCAAGCTGTGGGCCATGGCCGACGTGTTTCCCAACCGCCTCGAAGGAAGCCTCAAGACGCTCTCCAAACAGTTCGACAAAAAGGTCGACGTCCCGAAGGAGCGGCAGTTCCTCGGGCTGGACGGCTACAAGAAGGCGATCGAGGCGATCGGCCCGGGCGACCTCGTCCTCCTGACCACGCCCCCGGCGTTCCGGCCCATCCACTTCGAATATGCCGTGGAAAAGGGCCGCAACGTGTTCTTTGAAAAGGCCTTTGCCGTCGATGCCCCGGGCGTGCGCCGCGTGCTCAAGGCGGGCGAAGTGGCCAAGCATAAGAATCTCAAGGTCGCCGGCGGCCTGATGAGCCGTCACTCCAAGCCGCTGGACGAGGCGATCCGCCAGATCCACGACGGGGCCATCGGCGAGGTGATCACCTGCTGGGCCTACCGCGAGCACGGCCCCGTGGGATTCACGCCCAAATCCGCAGGAATGAGCGAGCTGGCCCATCAGATCCGCAACTACTCCTGCTACACCTGGCTCAACGGCAGCTTCCTGTTGGACTGGCTGATCCACAACCTCGACGTCTGCTGCTGGGTCAAAAACGCCTGGCCGGTCTCGGCCCAAGGGCAGGGCGGGCGCCAGGTCCGCGATCAGGCGGATCAGTTGTTCGACCACTATGCCGTGGAATACACCTTTGCCGACGGCACGCGTCTGTTTGCCCAAGGCCGGCACATGCTCAACTGTTGGGGCTTCTTTGGCGACGTGATCCACGGGGCCAAAGGCTCGGCCGTGCTTGGCGAAGGGATCTCCGACCCACGGATCTACAAGACCCACAAGCAGACGGCCGCGAACCTGATTTGGCAATACAAAGGCCCGCCGTGCAACGCCTACCAGGTGGAGCACGACCTGCTGTTCGACGCGATCCGCCAGGACAAGCCCTACAACGAGACCGAGCGATGCGCCCAGGCCGCCATGGCCGGCATCCTCGGCCGCATGGCCGCCGAATGCGGCCAGGAAATCACCTGGGACCAGGCCTTGGCCTCGAACCTGGAACTGGCCCCCGGCCTCGACAAGCTCACCTGGGACGGCGAACCGCCCGTCAAACCCGACGACCAGGGACGGTATCCGGTGGCGATGCCCGGCTTCAGTAAAGTTGTGTGAGCCGAAGAAGAGGGGAGGAGGGTTCAGGGTTCAGGATTCAGGATTCAGGATTCAGGATTTCTGCCCAAACGTCTTCTCGGAACCCAGACTGCTGACTGCTGTTTGCTGACTGCTGGCCCCGCTGAACCCCGAACCCTTCCGTTGCGGCCTTGTCGCGATGGAACAAAAAGGCTACTGGATTGTCCAAGGGGCCAGGCCCGGATGGCCCTTGGCCAGTTTGTTGGCTTCGTCGTCGCCGGGGAACTCCTCTTTGACCGGATCCCAGGTGAGTTTTCGTCCCAGCAGGCAGGCGATGTAGCCTAACTGGGGCACGGTGCTCGACCGATGGCCTACTTCGGCGTCCTCCAGCGTGCGGCCATGCGACCGGATGCATTCGATGAAGTCGGTCTTCTCGTTTCTCAGGAGGAAGGGGAAGTCTTCGTACTTGACCTCTGCGGTGAGGACCGACTGGTGTTCTGCCTCGATCCGATTGGGGGCACGCCAGGCGCGGATCCAGCCCTCGGTCCCCTCGAAGAGCATATACGACTCGCCTTCCTTGTATTCCTTGCGTCCGACGAAGTGCAGTTCCACGCCGTTGGCATAACGGTAGCGGATCTGGAATTCCCCGAGGACGTTGTAGAACTGGTCTGCCGGCGGAAAATCGCCGCGACCTTCCACTTCCACCGGCCCGGTGAGCTCGGTGTTGTTGCCCCACTGGACGATGTCGGCCGGATGATAGCCCCAGTTGGAGATCATCCCGTCGCAGTACAAGCGATTGGAATACCAGCCGGGTCGGCCGAACTTCTTGCGCGGATGAACGCGATCTTCGGTGTATGGTCGCCGCTCGACGGGGCCCTGCCACATTTCGTAATCCAATTCCTCGGGCACGGGCATCAGCGTCTCGTTCGGCTCCGGGACCGGATAGATCGGCACCGAGATCCGAATCGTTTTGAGCTGGCCGATCTTGCCCGTGCGGACGAGGCTCACCGCTCGAAACAGCTCCGGTTCCGAGCGGAAATTGCTGTCGGTCCGAAAGATGATGTCCGATTTGGCCGCCGCATTGGCCAGCACGCGTCCGTGGGCGATCGACATCCCGATCGGCTTTTCACAGGCGATGTGCTTGCCGGCTTTGATCGCGGCCAGCGCGATCGGCACGTGCCAATGGTCGGGCGTGCTGATCATCACCGCATCGACACGCGGATGGGCCAGCAGCTCGCGGAAGTCGGTCGAGCGAAACGT
This sequence comes from Thermoguttaceae bacterium, assembly GCA_039680305.1. GTDB lineage: Bacteria > Planctomycetota > Planctomycetia > Pirellulales > Thermoguttaceae > JBDKTH01. The sequence continues at coordinate 2,657 of JBDKTH010001172.1, forward strand.
GTCCTTTAGCAGGGCCATGTCCCATTGGTTTCGTTTGGCCACCTTTGCGACCGATGGGTTCCCTTCGACGTTCAGACGCCAGCGGTCGACGTCGCAGAGGGCCACGGCCTGGCAATAGTCCGATCGCATGAAGACCGACATATTGGCATGCACGGCCTGGCGTCCCAGGGCAATGAACCCAATGCCAATGCGATTGCTGGGCGCCGCCTTTCCGTCGGCCCCCAAGGCCGATCCTGGTACGAACATCGGCAGCGTCAAGGCACTGCCGGCCGCCAGGGCCGTGGTGCGAAGGAAATCGCGTCGCGTGGATTTGTGGGAGGACGGCGTCATGTTGGCCCGGGGCATGGTGGTGTCCTTGGGTTTGGAAGGATTTTTGGGGGTGGATTGGAACGGGACAGCTGCCTTCGCAGTATGCCTCTAAGGGAGGGCTTGCGTCAACCTACGAAGTGCGCAAAAAAGGTAAGGGTTTGCGACGCGTGGGTTTGTCGGAGGACGGCGTCGTGTTGGCATGTGCCATGGTGTCGTCCTTGGGTTCAGGGTTCAGGATTTGGGATTGGGGATTGGGGTGCCAGGGTTTCGGGGAGACGTTTGCGCGAAAACCCCGAACCCTGAATCCTTCCGTTGCGGCCATGTCGTGTTGGGGGCTCGATCTGGACAAATCTCTTATTCAATCGGAGCCTCGCTAACGAGCTTTCTCTTGTGGGCATTGCAGGCGTGCAGGCAGCGCCCACAGGATATCGTACCCCAGGCGCAGGTCGCCTGGAACGGATCACGCTGGTTCCTGGCGGCCAGATAGTCTTCGGGCGTGACTTCCTTGGGGGGAAGCACATTGGTCGTGTAACCGGCATACTTGGGGCCCCCTTCGGCGACCATGCCGATCTGTTCCGACCAGGCACACTTCCATTTGTCGACTTTGGCGTAGGATATCTGCTTGTCGCCGATGCGCAGCGACAGCCGCTCGTCGGCACTGAAGGCCTGCACCGGGCACATGCGCAGGCAGCGTCCGCAGTTGTTGCACAAGGGCTTGCCGCAGTAGGGCTCGTCGGGGCGGAGCGGAGCGGTGGTGATTACGGAGGCCATCCGCTGCCGGATGCCGAATTCGGGGCTGAGGAACAGGCCGTTGAGGCCGAGGTCGCCCATTCCCGCGGCCACGGCCGCGTGACGGTGGGAGAAGTCGGCGTAGAACCCGCCCTTCATCTCCTTATAGTCGCGGTAGCGCCAGTAGCCCGAGGGGGCCACGGGAATGGCCAGGTAGCCCGCCCGTTCCAAGGCACGGTAGACGTGAAACTGGACCATTGGCAAGACCACGCCGGTCATGTAGGCTTGCACACTCTGGTAGCAGAACATCGTTTCGGCGGGCGGCTTGCCCCATTGATCGATCGTCGCATCGGGATACTTCACGGCGACGACCACCACACGTTTGGCGCCCGGGAGGATGCTGGCCGGATGCGTTCGCTCGGGGGCATCTTGAAACACATCGACCGAGGCGATCCCCACGAGGTCTGCCCCCACGGTCTTGGCCTGTGCTTTGAGGTCTTCGGTGAGGGTATCGGCAAACACGGTTTTCTTGTCCGGCTGGGAAGAACTCATGACGGTTCACTGTTCGGCAAAAAAGAGGAGGAAGGCCGCGATGCACACAACGAGTGTCAGGCACGGAGTGGCGAAAAAGGGACGCCAATGGATTCGGCCTTCGTGACGGCAGCGATCCAAGACGATTCCCGCGAAGTGGGTGCCCAGGAAGAGCCCCAAGCCCAGGGTGATGACTGTGTAGAGCGACTGGGCGGTGCCGCGAATCTCGGCCGGGGCGATCTGGTTCACGTAGATAAAGGCCGCGTCGAAGAAGAAGGCGTAGGCCAGGCCGTGAAGGGCCTGGGCCGCCACGATTAACCACCGCGGTGGTTGGAGTACGTAAATCAAGTAGAGCGCGAGCCAGAAGAACGCGCCCAGGCTCAAGGTCCCCTGATAGCCAATCCGTGGAAACAGATAGGGCAGGACGAACACCATGGCCCCGACGGTCGCCATCTGGGCCACGGTCATGATGGCCGGCACGTGGGCTCGCGGAAAACCGATGTCTTCGAGGAATTTCGAGGTGCCGATGAAGTAGAACTGGAGTTGCGAGCTGACGATCAGCGAGAGCACGAGGAATACGAGCACCTTCCAACTGCTGAGCATGGCGACCAGCGGCGGCCAGGATGCGGCCCAGTGCGAACTGCCGGGCGGCGGCGTATGCGGCAGACAGAGCGGAGCGTAGACGGCCATGACGAAGGAGAAGAGCGACCCGAGCAGCAAGGCATCGCTTCCGCGAAAAGGCGTCTTGCCATAGTAGCGCCATGCGGAGAGCAGCCAACCGACGGAGACCCACGCCACGCTCGACCAGACCCGGACCCGGAAGTATTCGAGTTTTGGATCGGTCATATGCGTGAACGCCAGCGAGTTGACGAGCCCCAACGTGGGCGCGAAGAACAGGCAATGCAGGCCGACCAGCGCGAGCATCGAGGGAAACGTGTTGGCCCGGGACGCCGCCAGCAGGGCCACGCCGCCCACAAGATTTGCTGCGCCGAGGAACCACTCCGTGGCGATCCAGCGATCGACGATCTGCCCGCCAATCAAGGGCGACACCACACAAGCCAGCGGATACATGCTGTAGATCCAGCCGGCCTGCTTGCCGCTCATCTTCATGGGCCCCAGCAGGTGGGCCGAAAGCACAGGCCCCCAACTGCCTCGCACGGCGTAGTCGAAATACATCATCGCGCTGAGGGACAGGTAGATTTGCCAACTCATGGGGCCCTGCTCCGGGACGGTAGGTGGCAGAGGTCTTCTACGATCGACTCCCGTAT
>JBDKTH010000905.1:0-2711 GCA_039680305.1 Thermoguttaceae bacterium
CGGCATCCCGTAGGGATTGTGGCTGTTCGGGCGAGGGGAGCTTTCCAGACAGACTCTCGGAGATCCCCGGCGTCAATCGCATTCCGCGGTGCGCGTTTTTGCATTGCGGGCCCGAAGGGGCAGGCGATAATGGGGCGGCTGGGTGCGGTGGTTCCACCCGGCGGGGCTTCACCGTTTGCCGAAGGAGACCGAGGGATGGCGGACAGTCAGTGTGGCGCGAACAAACGGTCCCGACGTGCGTTTCTGCTGGCCGCCACGGGCGGAAGTCTGGCCATGGCCGTTTCGCCCGGCGGAACAAACGCGGCGGACGAAAAGGCGACAGGGGCGGGGGCCGGTTACGTGATGGTGCCGCAACGGCGCGTCCCGGTGCTGGCCGAGGCCGATGTGGTCGTGTGCGGCGGCGGAACGGCGGGCATTGCCGCCGCCTGTTGCGCGGCCCGGCACGGCGCCAAGGTCGTGCTGCTGGAACGCTGGCCGAGCGTGGGCGGCATGGCCACCAACGCCCTGGTGAATATCTGGCACACCAGCGATCGCGCGAAACAAGTGATTTTTGGGTTTGTCCAGGAACTCGTCGACCGCGCCGGCCCGTTTGTCCATCGCTACGCCGAGTACCCCAAGCGTCCCGAGACTCATTGGTTTGACCCCGAGGGCATGCGTATGGTCCTCCACCGCACGCTCGACGAGTTTCGGGTACGGACGTTCTGCGGTCTGCAAGCCGTTGAGTCGATCGTCGAGGACAACCGCATTCGGGGCGTGTTGGTCGACACGAAGACCGGGCGCAAGGCCGTGCTGGGCCGCATCGTGATCGATGCCACCGGCGATGGCGACGTGGCCGCCAACGCGGGGCTGCCGTTCGATTTTGGCCGTCCCTCGGACGGCCGCGTGCAGGGCATGACCATGATGTTCGAGGTCCGCGGTGCCGACGAAGCGGTTGGCCGCGCCACGCCCCGCGACCAGGTGCAAGCGGTCCTCAAGAAAATGCGGGAGTTGCGCGACCAGGGCTCCTTCCCGCAGTTTAACGAGCGGCATGCCTCGTACTACCTGCCCAGCGCCGCCAATGGGCTGTACAACATGTGTCCGGCCAACGGTAATCCGCTTCTTGAAGAGGAGCTCACGCGGCTTTCCGCCCAGGCTCGCCGGGATGTCTATCAGTACCACGATCTATGGCGGCACGAGCTGCCGGGCTATGCGAAGTCCCAAATCGCCCAGATGGGCTTCAGCATCGGCATCCGCGAATCGCGACGCATCCGGGGCCAAAAAACGCTCGATGGCCCGATGGTCGTCTCCGCGGCCAAGCAGCCCGACGCCATCGGGCATGGCTTCTGGATGATCGATATCCACGATCCCAAAGGCACCGGCTACACGACGCATAGCGACCAGAAGAAGGAACTCATGCCGCCGAAGGGCGAGAGCTATCACATTCCGCTGGGAATCTGTCTCAACCGACAGATTCCCAACCTGGCCGTCGTCGGTCGGTGCGCCTCGACAACCCACGAGGGACTGGCCTCCGTGCGCCTGCAATCGCATTGCATGGTCATGGGCCAAGGCGTGGGCACGGCCGCGGCAATGGCCCTCGACGCCGGGGTGGAGATGGCTCAGGTGGACATCGGCCGGTTGCAGGAGACACTGCGCAAGGACGGGGTATACTTGAAGGATGTGCCCGGAGGGGCATAAGAGACTGTTCCGAAAGCTCCCCTCGCCCGCGCAGCGGGAGAGGGGCCGGGGGTGAGGGCAGAGACGCCAAACGCCCAGTTTCCTGGAATCTCGACGGCCCTCACCCGGCTCGTTCCTCGCCACCCTCTCCCGCTGCGCGGGCGAGGGTAACCCTTTCGGAACAGAGTCTAGGAGCACGGGCGAGACCATGTGAGCGGTCCGATCAACCGGCGAGACAGCGGCAAATGCAGATCACCCTTGGAAAAGTGCTGAGTCTCATCATCGCACTCGCGTACGTGACGATCGCCATCGTGAGCGAGATCAGTACAAGGCATTGCCTCACCCCTGCGATATTCATCCTTTGCGCAGTCCTCCTGCTCCCGTTGGCGCTGATCTGGTTCCCTGAGGAACTTGGCAGCTTTACCGGCTACGTGGGGCGAGGCGGCCGGATCGACACGGAAACGCCTCCGGGGCTCGTTTCCTTCATGGGCTGGTTCTTTCTCGTGGGGATGCCGGTATTGGGTTACATCCTCTCGTCGCAATGACTTCCACCCGGCCGATCGGATACGGCTCGCAGCAGGCGTGAAACGTCCTCGCTTCGGTGAGGCTCTTGACACGGCAAATCGTCGAGGACTATAGTGTGTTTGATAGCATGCAATAGCCATTGTACGATATGCAACACGGAGCCGGCCCGATGCGACACCAACGTCTTCTGCTCGTCACCCGATGCGGTTTGACCTTCGGTATCCTCCTGGTTGTGGCAACCACCCTGTGCCGCGCGGCCGGGCAGAACCTCGTGCAAAACGGGGATTTCGAGGCCGGTCGGGACGGATGGCAGTGGCCGCAGGGAAAGGCGGGGAAAGCCGAGATCGTCCCTGGGCCCAAAGGCTCGTGCGTGCGCATCCGTTCCACCAGCAGCAACGCCTCGACCTACGTGACTCAATCGCTCGACCCGCAACGGATCCGCGGCCGCCGGGTGCGCGTGGAGGCGACCCTCAAGGCGGAAAAGGTCGCCATGGGCGAATTCCACTACTCCCAGGCCAAGCTCATTCTGATCT
>JBDKTH010000658.1:0-4575 GCA_039680305.1 Thermoguttaceae bacterium
ATCGGTAGTCCCCCAATCCTCCGTTCGACCGGGGCAAGCCCGGCGGGGACGAAGCCTCTCAGGGACATCATTGACCTGAAGATCAATAAACAACGCGGGATGAATCAGCTCTGCCCCGCGTAGAACCAAGCAGACAATCAACGTCACGCCCATCAAAAAGGGACGGCCGCCGCAACGGCCGTCCCTGCACAACGCTCGTCAAAACCTCCGAGTCGGCAAGGCCGGCTTACGGTTTCGGAGGCAGGATGTAGCCCTTGAGGAACCAGCCGTTGGTCTCGGCCGTGCCGAAGGCGCCGCCGGGGCCCAGGTTGCGGCGGAGGTAGTCGAAGTCGGGCATCTTCGAGCCGTCGATCCGCTGCTTGCGCGGGGTGCCCGATTTGCTGTCTTCCCCGGCAAACGTGTTGAGGATCCGGCCGAACATCGTCTCGCTCTGCGGCATCTTGCCCTGGCGAGTCAGTTCGTAGGTCGGCCGATACTGGTCCGACGTCCGCGAGAACGCCCAGAGGAAGTCGTGGCTCGCTCCCAGGCGGGTGTTGGCGGCCGCTGCGGTCCGATAGTCGGCATCCTGAGCCAGCGAATCCTGCGCCGCAATCGGGGTAAGGATCTTCGTGAGGAAGTCGTAGTGCGAGGCGATCATCAGGTAGCCATTGGCCACGGTCACCGCCTGGTTTGGAAGCAGGCGTGAGCCTTCCTCCTCGTCTTCCTCCGCTTCGTTCGGGCTCAACTTCGGCACCCGGCCCAGTTCAACCACCGGGGTCTCGGTGGACTTCTTCTCCGGGGGGATGCTTTCCCAGATGACGTGTCCCTGGAATACCCGTCGCCGCATGCTCTCGTCCTTTTCCATCGCCTTGCGGATCGCGGCAGTTACCTTTGCCTCGTCCTTGGCTTGGATGGCGTACAAGAGCCGTTCGCTGGTCGTCGTGATCGGCTCGTTGTAGTAGGTCAGGGTAATAACCCGCGTGTCCAGGTTGGCAAAGAGCTCTCCGCGGAGATCGATCCGCGGCCCATCGGGATCGTCCCGGAGCCCTTCGAGAGTGTCTTTCCAGACGTTCGTCTCGCCCTCGCCGAACAACTCGTCGAACAGCGGGCCGAAGTGGTCGAACGCATGGAGGATGTCGGCATACAAGGTCGTGTAAGTCGCGACGTCGCGCGGGACCCACACCGGCGGCGTGGAGTCGCCGTTGTTGAGGAACTTCAACATCTTCATCGACTTCTCGTAGGGCGGCGGGGCGAAAATCGCCGTGCGATGCAGCACTTGGGCATTCTCGACGTCGACGTTGAGATATCCCCCGATCCCCCGGATCCCAGTGAAACCCTGGTTCTTGGCCACGTCGAGCATGTCCTTGCCACGACGTGTTTGGCGACGTTGCGACTCCGGCCGGTTGGCGCGGTTCAGTTCCATGTAGGCGATCGGCTCAATAAACCAGCGAATCTGCGGAACCTGGTCGCCCGCGTCCTTCTTCGCGCGGTTCATCACGCCTTGGAAGCCGGGCACATTGGCCAGACTCTGGCCCTGCTGTCCGGCCTTTCGGGCCAACACGCCCTGAACCACGTTGGCATCGGTCGCCGCCCCCAGGAGATTGCCCGTCAGGAAGTAATAGGTGTAGACCGCGCCACCCTCTTTCGCCTGGGTGAAGACCAACACGGGAGTCTGGGCGATCGTCGTCGTCGACTGCCGAGCCCCTTGGCCGATCAGCCGGGCGCTCGCCTTCTTGATCAACTGTTGGGCCTCCGCATCATGGTTGGTGACGTCCACCAACATGCACACCGCCGATTGACGCGGGCCGAGTTCGATCACGGCCACGGACAGTTCGCCGCCAGGGACTCCCTCGAGATCCTCCAGCGTCAACCCCAGCCGTTCGCGCATCTGCGCCCAGCGGTTCTGCAACTGCTGACGGAGATCCTCGGTAAAGGGTTTCATTGCCGGATCGTCCATCACCTGGCCCAGCGGAGTCTTGTTCCAGTGGGCCGACAGATCCGACAAATTGGTGATCGTGAGCAACCCCTTGGTCGTAGCAGGCAACAGGTCCTCGTTGGCACCAGCAGCCTGCGCCCAGGAAGCAGGAGAGATGACTCCCAGAGCGGCAGCCAAACAAAGGGCCCAAGTCCATTTCCGCGGCACGTTAAGTCTCCTCGTTAGACAATGGATACCAGATACTTCGCCGACGAACCTGCCTCACAACCAGGAGAGTGCGGGCGTTGCAGTTGGTCTTCAGGCCCGGAAAACAGGTTCTCGCCAAACCGGTTGCAAGCGTGAGTTTAGTCGGCACGGTCAAATGGTGCTAGATCGGTCGGAAAATCGGGTTAGGGGGTCCAGGCGGGGAAATTCTACGGACGCGATGGCCGACAGAAAATCACTAGAAATTGGGCCAGCCGATCTGCTATGTTCAAGCCTGGAGGCGTTGCGCCTCCTGCGATTTGATCTTTGGCAATTCGACACGACCCAAGGGTTACCCCAAACGCCATACGCTCAACCTCTGGAGTGCGGCAGTGGGCGATCGCTTTCCACGAGAGGGGTGACGCGTCGCGATGGAAGGTCAGAATTCTGCAACATAGCTTAGCAGAGTTATGAAGTTACGTCGGACCCCATCGCTGTAACTTCTCTTCTCTCAACTACTTCGCATCCTGTTCAACGCCCAAGTTTTTTTGGCCAGATGCGAAGGCGGCGCGCAAGAGAAATCAAATGCTCCACTTGCGAGGGGAAAGCAAATTGAACTTTTGCATCAGGGGGGGAGTTTACGACGGCCCCGTCGCTGGTGCCGGGACGATAGGCGGCCGCCGGATTCTGGAAAAATCGCATCTTGTTGACCACACCAGTTGCTCGTCGGGCCCAAGAAGGAGCAACCACCATCGCGTTCGCATGCATACCCCCTACAAGAATCATATTCTACCCCAGCAAATCCTCACTCTCCGAAACTTCTCGGAGGATGTGCGAGGCCTTCCTAGACGTCCCAGCCACCCAAGGGGATAATCTGTCGTATGCATCAATTTCCGGACTACCAGACCGAGAGCCTCAGCCACGACGCGATCCACGGCTACATCCCCTTCACGGCCCCCAATGGACTTGCGACGGGGGAGGTCTCCGAACGTGAGATCATCGACCACCCGTGGATTCAGCGTCTGAGGCAGATCCATCAGCTCCAAACCGCGTGGTGGGTCTTCCCCACCGCAGAGCATACCCGCTTCCAACATGTGTTGGGGGCGATGCATTTGGCAAGCCGGGCGATTGAACGCCTCTACCCGAGCCTCCAGGCCTCCTGCCCCGAGGTGCCCAGTCGCGGCTATGTCGAATCGCTCATGCGTCTGGCCGCCCTGCTGCATGACGTGGGCCACGGGCCGTTTGGCCACTTTTTCGACCAGTTCTACCTGGCCGACTACGGATTGACCCATGAGCTGCTCGGGGCCGAGATCATCCGCCACGAGTTGGGCGACCTGTTGCGACGCATTCGCCGCAACCCCAACGGCGATTTGGAAGATCAGGAAGTCCTCGATCCTGACGAGATCGCCGTCCTGATCATTCGCCCCAAGGATGGCGACGCCGAGACTCTGCCCGAGTGGCTCCGCTTCCTCCGCAGCCTTTTCAGCGGGCTGTACACGGTCGACAACATGGACTTTGTGTTGCGCGACGCCTACATGTCGGGCTACAGCGCCCGGGCGTTCGACTTGGATCGGCTACTGCACTACTCCGCGTTTACGTCCAAAGGCCTGACGATTCACGAACGCGGCCTGTCGGCCCTGGTGCGGTTTATCGGCGTCCGGGCGGAGCTCTTTCGAACGATCTACTTCCACCGCACAGTCCGGGCGATCGACCTCTCGCTCCAGGAATTGTTCCTGGAAAGCAAGCCGTTCATTTTCCCGGGCAATCCCCTGGAACACCTGGAAGACTACCAGCACCTGACCGAATGGTCGCTGTTGAACCGCGTTTCCGGCTGGCACCGCAGCATGGAACCGGTGCTGAAGCGGCTCGGCCAGCATTGGCAGCAGATGCTGCGGCGCAACGTGCGTTGGAAGATGGCCGTCGAGCGGACGATCTTCTTCCAGCCAGGCGAAGCGGAGCACACCAGTGTGTTCAGCGACGAGAGGCTCTTTGAGTCGGCCGTGCGAGCCCGCTTGCCCAAAGACCTCCAGGACCTGCCGCTCCGGTTCGACCCGCCGCGGCATGTGCACCGGCCGGGCACGCAGGCGCCGGCCTCCGGGCAGAACTTCCTCTACGACCCGGCCCGCGACCAGATCCGCAGCCTCGACGCCCGAGAATTGTTCCGCCAGATCCCGGTCAGTTATCGAATCTGCCGGATCTACGCCGAAGACTCCCATCACAACGCCGAACTGGCCGCCGCCATGGACCAACTCCTCGGCGAGACGGGCGTGGACGATTTGACGAATATGTGACACTTAGCGAGACAACGCGTTCAAAGAGATTGCCATTGCCAAAGAGTGGCTTGAAGCATATGAGGTCCCCTACGTCGATGAATGAAGCACATCTGAATTACGATAATCCTCTGATTGCCCGATACGCCTCCCGCGGAATGAGCGAGCTGTGGGGCCCGCAGCGGAAGTTCAGCACCTGGCGGCGTC
>JBDKTH010001176.1:0-12723 GCA_039680305.1 Thermoguttaceae bacterium
CTCCTCCTCGACACGGGCGCCAACAACGGCGTCGGCGTGCGCGACCAGATCAGCGCCCAGCCGCATCTGGAGGGGAACGAACTCCAGGTCCTCGACAACAGCTACTTCCCCTGCTGGAAGCACGGCATGAAGCGGGAACTCAAAGAGTACCAGTACCATGGCTCGCTCTACGGCGTAGTGCCGGCCAAACGCGGCGCCCTGCAAGCACCGGGCGAGTGGAACCAGCAAGAGATCGTCTGCGATGGCCGCCACCTGAAGGTCACCGTCAACGGCCAGGTGATCGTCGACTGCAACCTCGATGAGGTCAAGCCGATCGATGGCCACGAGCATCCCGGGCTGAAGTATGCCAAGGGCCGCATCGGCCTCCACGCCCACGGCAACTACGGCGCCGAGGTCTTCTTCCGCAACCTGCGGATCAAGGAACTCAAGTAGACGCGTCGGGCGGTGCCGAGCTTGCGAGGCCCGCCCTTGGCGTTTCCCGTTCCGGGCATTCACCTGCGACGCCGATGCCAGGTCACGCCGACTAGGGCGAGGGCCGCGAGGATCAGGGCGTCCGGCTCAGGGAGGTTCTCGATCTGACCGGCCTGGACGACTCCAAGGTCGCTCTGGTTGTTGTAGGAGGCCAGGAACCAGTCGGTACTCCGGGCACTCGCCGAGATCCGCACCTCGTCGAGCAGGGCATTGAGCGGCGATGACGTGCCGTAACGCCCGATTTCGCACCCGGGACCGCGGATGGGGAGACGCAGATCGGCAGCCGTCCGCTGGAGGATGCCGTTCTGGTACCAGTAGATCACTCCGTTGTCCTGCCCGCTGCCGGCATTCTCCCAGGCGATAGCCACATGGGTCCATACATGATCGGCAAGGGAATAGCCGCCCGGGTATTCCTTGCTCACGCCTCCCGATGAAGCGCCGCTCCAATAGACCTGAATGCATTGCGTGCCGTAAATCAATGGCCCGTTGCTGAGACTCACCTTGCCTTCCTGGTTGTTCCCCGTGTTGTATCCACGTCCGGCCGGGTTCACCCAGAATTCGATGCAGCCGTCCTCCGGCGTGGCCAGGCTGGGCGAAGAGCCGAAGGAGATCCCATCCAGCGTGCCGTCCATGGCGCCGTCAAACGTTGCTCCGCCACCAATCCTTCCCCCGGCGGTATAGAGATCGGCGATCGTCGAACCGTTGTACGGCGTCCCATGATTGCCGTTGATCGTGGAATCGCGGCGACTGGCGGCCGTGGCGCCGCTCTCCTCCAAATGCTGAATCATCCGGTAGGAACTGTCCCAGGTGCCGGTCATGTTCTGCTGGTCACCCGCAGCCGGATTACCGTAGTACATGTAGAGGGATGTTCCGGAAGCCGGGAGGGAAGGAAGGCGGACCCAGACATCCAGCTCCCGCGTTCCTGTCATCGAGTACCGCTCGATCTCATGGGCCAGGCGGGCGCCATTGGCATCGGTGAAAAAGAGATCCTGGCCACCGGCTTGGGCCGCGGTGAACAACGGGTGGGCTGGGTCGGTGATCTTCACCAGGAAGGGAAAGTCGCTCAGCGCAGCGGTGTTGCCCAACCCGGGAACGGTCAATTCCTGCCGCGCCGACCAACCATAGTCGTACCACGCCGGACCGGCCAGGGCCGGAACGGCTGATCCGGCAATCGCAATGGCCAGCAGCCCAACGCCCCATACTGCACACCCAGCCCTCACACGCCGCATGGCAAGCTCCCGTAAGCATCCCCTCGTCTGCTGCCCAGCAATGCTCCGGACAGCCCCCCTAATCCTTGCTAGGCGGCGAGCGGCTGTCAACAGGTCCCGGTGAGCGATCGCGAGAATCGGGGAACTTCAGAGCAACTCACTGGCCAGATCGGCCAAGGCCGAACGCTCGCCCTTTTGCAGGGTAATGTGGGCATAGATCGGCTGCCCCACCATCCGGCTGATCAGATAACTCAGCCCGTTGGACAACGAATCCAGGTAGGGGTGGTCGATCTGCTGGATGTCGCCGGTGAAGACGATCTTCGTGCCTTCGCCGGCACGGGTGATGATCGTCTTCACCTCGTGGGGCGTGAGGTTTTGCGCCTCGTCGACGATGAGGAAGACGCGCTGCAGGCTCCGCCCGCGGATGTAGGTGAGCGGGGCGACCACGAGCTTCTCGGATTCCAGCATCTCCTGGATCCGCGTGGCCGAGGCGTCGCGATCGTCGAACTGGTGGCGGATCACGGCCAGATTGTCATACAGCGGCTGCATGTAGGGACTGAGCTTGTCCTCGATATCGCCCGGCAAGAAGCCGAGGTCGCGATTGCTCAGCGGCACGGCCGGCCGGGCCAGGAGGATTTGCCGATACTGGCTCCGGGTCTCCAGGGCGGCAGCCAGCGCCAAGAGCGTCTTGCCGGTTCCCGCCCGGCCCAAGAGCGTCACCAGACGGATGTCCGGGTTGCTCAAGGCCTGCAGGGCGAAGTATTGCTCGGCATTCCGCGGCCGGATCCCGTAGGCCTGGAGCTTCGGCACGCGAACCAGCTTCTGGTCGGTCGCCCGATAGGTGGCGATCACCGACTTCGTGCCGTTGCGAAGCACGAAATTCTCGTTGGCCGTCGGCGAAACGACCTGCGGAATCGTCTCGCACGCGATGGCTCCGTCGCCGGCAAAGAACAGGTCGATCTGCTCGGCCGGCATGTCTTCGATGATCCGTTTGCCGGTGTAGAGCTTGTCGAATCTCTCCACCTTGTCGGTCGTGTAGTCCTGCGCGGTGAGGCCCAGCGACTTGGCCTTCATCCGCAGATTGGTGTCCTTGGTGACGACGATCACGCGGCGCTGCGGCTCCTGACGCTGGAGTTGCAGGGCCGTGTTGAGGATCCGGTGGTCGGAGGAGTCCTGGAAGAACGCCGCGCGGAGGTCCGCGTCCAGTTCCCTGCCCAAGACCACGCGGATCGCGCCCAGGCCCGGGCCCAGCGGAGTGCCCGCCGCCGACAAGACATCGCCGGTCAACTCGTCCAGACGCCGGAGGAACTCCCGGGCCTGAAAATGGATGTCTTCATTGCCCTTCTTGAACCGGTCGAGCTCCTCGAGCACGGTGATGGGCACCGCGATGTCGTTTTCCTCGAAATTGTGGATGCAAGCGGCGTCGTGAAGGATAACGTTGGTGTCGAGAACGAAAAGTTTGGGAGGACGAACGGCACACCCGTCGACCATCAAAATCTCCTTTGCAGTACGACGAAGAGACGCCAGACGCGGGCGATCAAGAAGGAAGGGTACCCGACCCGATCGGGTTGGTCAACCGTCAGCCGGTCACCATGAGAATAGGCACGATCCTCAGCTTTCCTAACGAATTCCTCACACTTCGCACCGGCCAAAAAAAAGGTTGAAATTGGGCCAGCCGATCCGCTATGCTCGTGTCTGAAGGCAGAGTCCGTATTTCTCAGGGTAGGGTTCGCTTCACACACCCTCCCGTAAGAAATACGCGATAGAGCCTCACGTGGTTTGATCTTTGACAATTTGGCCCGACACAAAGATGGCCCCCAGATGCCTGCGATGAGCGTTTGGAGTGCGGCGTTGCGCAGTCCTGCGCACGACGAGAGGGGCCGTCTTTTGGGATGGAAGAGGACGGTTTTGCGACATAGCTCACCGGAGCTATGAAGTTACGTCGGGCGACGTCGCCCTAACCACCCTTCTCTCAACAACTTCGCATTCGCACACATTCCCAAGATTTTTGGCCATACGCGAAGGCGACACGCACGGAAGAATAAACGCTATACCTGTGAGGGGTAAGCAAATCGACGCGTGGCAACCAGCCGACGGCACGGCCGCCCTAAGGCAGGTAACGTCGCGGGGGCGTCTCGCCGCGGGGTTTTGCACAAGGCGGGCGCAGGTGGGGCTCATGCGAGGTGCCCCGCTCCTTGGCCTCCGGAGTGGCCTTCTTCTGGCTCAGTTCCACGAGCATGACGAATTCGGGGACGGCGAACACCATCCAGTACCACATCATCGAGAACACAAAGGGGATCAACGGCACCTCGCGGAGCGTCGTCACGACCCAGACCCAGGCCAGGCCGAGGAACAGCCGGGCGGGCATCGTCCCGACCGTGGCGGCCATCAGCACCCGTTGGTCCTTGTCCCAGGCCCACCACGCCCCGGCCATCCAGCTCAACGCCCCGACCACCATCGGCGGCGCCCCCAGGAGGCACGCCTTGCCGTAGGACGGACTGACCAACCACAGCGGCACGACGATCAGCAGGATCGTCCCGAAGAGCAGCCAGCCGATCATCATGCTGTACTTGCGGAAGAGCCGATCGATCCATCGCCGCGCAGGCGGCGGCACCGGACTCGACTCGCTGGCCGGGAGCGATTCTTCGCTCCCTTGGGTGTGCAGATAGTTCTGATAGAACTTGCAGCCCGACAAGGTCCGAAAGAGATCGTCGTCTCGCATGACGCGCCTCCTTCCGGGAAAAGCGGCCGGTTTTTTCTGCCACTACCGCGCACTATAACGAGCGCGCTGGAGGCGGCAATGAGTCTGAGGATGGGGGAAACCGATAGCAGCCCGGTCAAGGCCTGGTCCGGCCGCCAAATGGCGGGAAAAACGCCGTTTCTCGGCCCGGCAATCGCGTTTCCCCAGCCCCCCACGATCGCGCAACCCTCAATGAGCCGAGCGACTTGGGGCGAAAGGCGTCAGACGCATCTCCCCCGCCCGACAACCCTTTCGACAAACTTCCGCGATCTTGGCGTGCGGGACCGGTCGCCGGATCGGACAGTCCGCCGGCGCGACGTCACGGCCTGCCACGACCGGCTTTTTGACGGCCGCTGGAGCCCTGTCTATACTAGAGCCCATCTGGAACACAACCCCGCCGATCCGAGGATCCCTGCGATGAGCGAGACCACGAACCGAAGCACGTCACGTCGCGAGTTTTTGAAGAACACGGGCCGGGTGGCCGGGGCGGCGACCCTGGCCAGCATGGCAATCCCGCATGTCCACGCTGCCGAGAACAACACGATTCAGGTGGCCCTGATCGGCTGCGGCGGGCGCGGCACCGGGGCGGCGTCCAACGCGCTATCGGTCAAGAACGGACCGACCAAGCTCGTGGCCATGGCCGACGTCTTTGAGAACCGCCTCAAGGGGAGCTGCGAGCGGCTCAAGAAGCAGCATGGCGATATGGTCGACGTGCCCCAGGACCGGCAGTTCGTCGGTTTCGACGCCTACCAGAAGGCCATGGACTGCCTGAAGCCGGGCGACGTGGCGATCTTCGCCACCCCGCCGGGTTTCCGCTGGGTCCACTTCACCTACGCCATCCAAAAAGGCCTCAACGTCTTCATGGAAAAGCCGGTGACGGTCGACGGCCCCACGACCCGCCGGATGATCAAGCTCGGCGACGAGGCGACGCAGAAGAACCTCAAGGTGGGCGTAGGCCTGATGGTCCGCCACTGCCGCGGCCGGCAGCAGCTCTGTGAGCGAATCAGGAACGGCGAGATCGGCGAGATCATCGCCATGCGGGCCTACCGGATGGCCGGCTCGGCCGCCGTCTGCAAGCGCAAGCCGGACAACATCAGCGAAGTCCTCTAACATATCCAGCGGTTACACAGCTTCCTGTGGGCCAGCGGCGGCGTGTACAGCGACTTCTACATCCATCAGATCGACGAGTGCTCCTGGATGAAAGGCGCCTGGCCGGTCCAGGCCCAGGCCCTCGGCGGGCGCCACTACCGCGGCGACGCGTTGGACCAGAACTTCGACAACTACTCGGTCGAATACACCTTCCCCGACGGGACCAAGCTGTTCTACTACGGCCGCAACATGCCCGGCTGCCGCTCCGAGTTTGCCAGCTACGCCCACGGCACCAAAGGCACGGCGATCATCTCCACGGCCGCTCACTCCCCGGGCCGCGTGCGCACGTTCAAGGGCCAGGACTTCGACAAGTCGAACCAGCTCTGGGCCTTCCCCCAGCCCGAGCAGAGCCCTTATCAACTCGAATGGGACGACCTCGTCGACGCCATTCGCGAGAACAAGCCCTACAACGAAGTGCGGCGTGGGGCCGAGGCGAGCCTGGTCACCTCGATGGGCCGGATGGCCGCCCACACGGGCCAGACCATCACCTTCGAGCAGATCCTCAACTCCGATCACGAGTTCGCCCCCAACGTCGACAAGCTCACGATCGACGGCCCGGCCCCCGTGGCCCTGGTCGACGGCAAGTACCCCATCCCCATGCCGGGGCTGGTGAAGGACCGCGAGTATTGAGCCGCGCGCGGCGACATGGAGAACCAGCGGCGCTTGGCGGGTCGCGTCAGGGCGTCGCAGAGACCAGCGGCGACACGCCCCGGGCGAGATACCGCGCTAGGGTCTCCAGCAAGGTGGCCCGGTCGATCGGCTTGGTGAGATAGTCATCGCAGCCAGCGTCAAGGCACTTTTGTCGGTCTTCTTTCATGGCATGGGCGGTCAAGGCGATGATCCACCCGCGGTACCCCAGCGAGCGGAGCCGCCGCGTGGCCTCGTAGCCGTCCATGTGGGGCATTTGGATATCCATGAGGATCAGATCGAAGCAGCGCTGATCGGCCGCGCTAAACAACTCCACCGCTTCCACGCCGTTTTGGGCGACCACGACCTCGGCCCCCGCCCGTCGCAGAAGGAAGGAAATCAACCGTTGGTTGTCGGGTCCATCTTCGACGAGAAGGAGGCGGCAGTTGAGCTGGACTGGCGGTGTGCCCGCAGTTGAGTTTGTGCGCACCGCCGGGCCGGCCGGCCGCTGCCAGAGCATCGGCACGCCCTGCAAGGGGCCGGGATCAACCGCCAGCGTGAAACGGCTTCCCTGGTCGACGCGGCTGGCGACGGAGAGCGTGCCGCCAAGCAACTCGGCAAACCGCTTGCTGATGGCCAGCCCGAGCCCCGTGCCGCCATACTTGCGGCTCGCCGAGGCGTTGGCCTGGGCAAACGGCTGAAACAGGCCGGCCAGTTGCTCGTCGTTGATCCCAATGCCCGTATCGGTGACTTCGAACTGGAGTTGCGGGGGCGATTGCTCGGTGGCCAGGCGGGTCACAAGGCGGATCTTGCCGATCTCGGTAAACTTGATCGCGTTGCCCAGCAGGTTGATCAGGACCTGGCGGATCCGCATCGCATCGCTGACAATCGACGCCGGGAGCGGCCAGGCGAAGTCGACTTCGAGCGGCAGGTTTTTCGCCTCCGCCCGGACGCGCATCAAGGAAGCCACGTCGTCCACCAAGGCGATCGGCGAGCAGGCCACGCGTTCCACGACGAGCTTCCCCGCTTCGATCTTCGACAGATCGAGGATGTCGTTGATCACGCGCAGCAGGTGCTCGGCGTTGCGCAGGATGGTCTTGGTCGCGTCGACCTCTTCCGGATGGCGGACGCTTTCCAACAGGAGATTGGCGAAGCCGAGGATGGCGGTCATCGGCGTGCGGATCTCGTGGCTCATGTTGGCCAGGAACTCGCTCTTGGCCTTGTTCGCAATCTCGGCCGCGTGCTTCGACTCGGCGAGCTGTCGCTCCGACTCCTTCTGCACCGTGATGTCCTTGAGCGTCTCGACCGCGCCGACGATCGCCCCCCGCGAGTCGCGGATGACCGACGCGGTGAAGTAGAGCCACTTGCCGTGACCGCCGCTGGCGCTGGGATAGAACCCAGATCCTTCGTAGGCCTCGTCCAGCAAAGGGGACCGGGCCAAACCCTCGGGGTAAAACTCCGCGAGGCCAGTGATATCCTGTTCGATGAGCAGGTCGGCCAGGCAGGGACGCTCGTGAGCGTAGAACGCCCGCCAGTGGTCGGTCGTACCGAGCATTTCCTTCGCGCTCAGCCCCGAGAGTTGCTCGAGAGCCTTGTTCCAGTGGATGATTCGACGGTTCTTGTCGATGACGAACTGCGGAATCGGCAGTGCCTCGATGACATCCCGCAGTTTGCGTTCGCTATCCTGCAGAGCCCTTTCGGCCCGGCCGCGTTCGGCGATCTCCTGTCGCAACGTCGCATTCGTCTCGCGGAGTTCCTCGGTCCGCTTTTCGACCAGTTGGGCCAGGTGATCCCGGTACTCGGCGATCGCCTGCTGGGCCAGTTCCCGCTCCTTGATCAGGTAGTGGTGGCAGTTCTCCGGACGATTGAGCCCGTTGGAGATCGCCTGTGCCATCTGTTCGCAGGAGCCATACCCGCAGGAGCAGCAGTTGTAGAGATCCGCCGGCGAATACTTGTGCATCGCCCGGAGAATCGCCTGTTGCTCCTCGGCCCGGGGGACGCGGAGTTGTCCCTGCTCGGCACGGCTGGGGTAATGCCGGACATAGTCCTCTTCTTGCCAGTAGGACTCCAGGGCCGTTTCGAAGGCCTCCGGACGCGCCGAACCGGCCAATTCGCGATAGCGAGTGATCAGGCGGGCATCAATCTCGTCAGGCGTCTCATCGTGCAACAGGCTGGCGGGGCCGTCGCTACAGCCGCGGGCGCAGTTGAGGCAGTCGATCAGTCGTGGAACACTCTCCGGATGGCGTCGCAACGCCTCGGGAAAGGACCGCAAGTAGGCAAAGACTTCCTTCGTGCCGTGGACTTCCCGAATCTCGTTGCGGATCCCCGGCAACGCCTCTTCCAGCGTTTCCATAAGGCCGCCGGGCCGAGGGACGAGTACGCCCCGAAGCGGGTCCGGCGAGTCGAAGGGCGTCGCGGCATACGTCCCCAAGTCGACCCCGGCAGAGTCCAGATGCTCGCGGAGCGAGGCGAAGGTGACGTTGTAGTCTCCCAGACCCACTTCAACGAACTCCCGTTTCTTCGCCAGACAGGGCGAGATCACGACCGACTGGAGCCCGCGGAACTGCGGGTAGAACCGCTGCACCATCTTCATCGCATGCCCCATCGGCGTGTCAAATGGTGCAAGATACCCGAGCAGTTCCGGCTCGTAAAGCTGCAGATAGTTGACGATGACCGGGCAAGCGGTACTGATCAGCAGCCGGGGACCTTTGCGCAGGTGTTCGACCACGCTTCGGGCATACAGTTCGGCTCCATAGCTCACGTCAAAGACTGCGGCGATGCCAAGACTTCGCAGCCAGCCGTTGAGCTGGAGGTACTGCCCGGGAAAATTCGCCGCGACCGACGGTGCGACATACGCCACCATCGGACTCCGCCCGAGACTGGACAGCAGGGCGGGCAGGTCGTCGAGGAAGTGGCGTGCCCCGTGGGGACAAACCGTCAGGCACTGGCCACAGCCGATACAGCGGGCGGCGTCGACGCTCACGAAGTCGCCACTGCCGTCATTGCAAAGCTTCACGGGACACGCGGCGATGCAGGCGTGGCAGTTGACACACTTGGCCTGATCGACCCGGATGACGGGTGGCAACGGGTGCTGGTCCATGCCAATCCTTTTGGCAGCCGATTCGTCTGGGCTGGCGGGGCGCGAGGCCGAGGTGGGGCTAGTATTGCCCCTCGTCCAACCGTAGCTTGCAAAACGGCGATCCGGTGCGCAGGCCAGAGCGACCGGGCTCCGTTCAAGGCCAACGATAGTGGCTGTGCGGGCTAAAATGCCCATCTGCCGCATGCGACTTCTCGTACCACCCCTCACAAGAAGGAAAGATGGCCGCACGGCACTGGCCAGACCATCACCTTCGAGCAGAACCTCGATTCCGACCACGAGTTCGCCCCCACCGTCGACAAACTCACGATCGACGGCCCAGCCCCCCTGTTGACCGTGGGCGCAGGTCTGGTATCGTGGAGGTCGGCTCCTATCAGGCATTCATCCGAGGGCATTCGGGCAAAGGGGTGGGCATCTCATGCCAACAACCGTCAACGGGGTCGGAACCCACTATTACGGCAAGAAGAATCGCCAGGTTCGCATGGGCGTCTGCCAGGCGTGCGGCTCGACCGCGGCCCTGGAATCCTACGATACCCGGCTGTGGTTCGTGATCCTCTTTATCCCGGTGATCCCCCTGGGGCGCAAGCGGATCATCGACGCCTGCCCTCGCTGCAGCCGCCATTGGGCGGCGTCGCTTGCCCAATGGGAAATGTCCAAGCAGTTGAGCGTCTCTGGGGCGATGGAACAGTATCGGACGAAGCCCTCCCCGGAAGCAGCCCTGGAGCTTCACGGCAACCTGCTCGGCTTCCACATGGTCGACGAAGCCGCCCAATTTCGCGAACAAGCGCTCCAGGAATACCCGGAGAATGCCACTCTGTCTGCCGGCTTGGCGTTGCACCTGCAGCAGATGGGGCGGTTCTCCGAGGCGATCCCCTTGTTTGAAACGGCCCTGGCGCTCCGGCCCGATCTCCCCGAGGCACGCATCGGCGTGGCCCGGGCGCGGATCTGTGACAGAAAGCTCGCCGAGGCGAGGGAGCTGCTGAGCTTTCTCGAAGAACCCGGAGCCGGCCAACTCTATTCCCTCGAACCGTTGGAGACCCTGGCCCACGCCTACCAAGATGCCGACCGGCACGCCGAGGCCCTTGAGCTTTGCGAGCGTCTGTTGGCCGAGCTTCCGTCGATCGGACAGAACCACAACTTCCGCAGGTTCGTGGCATTATCCGAACGGGCTTTGGAGCAATACCGCTCGATACTTCCCGTGAGGCAATTCTCTCTCCGCGGTCTGTTCAGCTCGCAAAGCGGCCGGTATCCCGCCTGGCAGCGGGGGGCCGCCGTGGGCGCCATTGTCGCCGTCCTGGTCCTGGCCGGTCTGGCCGCGACGAACGAATACCGGCGGCGGCATCGAGCGGTCATGGCGCTCAACGATTGCGGCCAAGCCGCCCAGGTCGTGATTGACGATCGTTCGCCAGTCGAGGTGGCCTCCATGACAATCCTCGACGTGCCCGAAGGACGGCATCATGTCAAAGTAACCGGGCCGGTTGCCGAGGAGTTCGACATCGAACTGGGCACCGGCTATTGGGAACGATGGACATCGAGCCCGGTCTGGGTGATCAACGTGGGCGGGGGCGCGGCCCTCTTGGAGCACACCCTGCGTTACGCCGCCAATCCATTGCCATCCGACGTCCGCTGTCTGATCGGGACAAGCTTCTCGTATTCTCCGCACGTGGATTACCCGTTTACCACGCCCCCCCAATCGCTCAAGGTCAGCCGCCACGATAAAGAAGTCACGAAGGTCCATCTCGAACGTTCCGACGAGCCGGCGAATCTGCTCTTCCAGTACGCATTGACTCAGGTTGACACGCCGGTCGCATTGCGATTTGCCGAAGCCCGCCTGCGGCGCGACCCCGAAGATGGGAAATTGTTGGAAGCGTACGTCGAAGCCGCAAAAACCAAACCCCTGACGGCGCGTGTCGAGCAGTTTCTCCAGGCCGGACTGGAACGTCGGCCCGTCTCGATTCCCTGGCATCGGGCCTACCAGGATCTGGGATCGAGAGCGGCACGGGAGGCGGCGATGATCCCCGACTATGACACCCAGTTGCAGAAAGAGCCGCGTAGCGCCGCGCTGCTCTACCTGCGGGGGCGACTGACGGCGGAGCGGGCGCAGGCCGACGAGTTTTTCCGGCGGGCCAGCGAGGCCGATCCTTCGCTTCCCTGGCCGTGGATGGCCCTGGCCTTCACTGCGGCCAGTGATGCCGACTGGCCCAAGGTCCGTTCGCTGGCCGACAAGGCCTTGGCCCTGAAGCTCAACGATCCGGGCTTGCGACTGCTCCGCCGCATGGCTTGCCTGGCGGTCCACGATACGGCGGCGCTCGAGGCGGAGGATCGACAGCTTCTGGCGACCGACCCATTCCAGGAAGGCCTGTGGGCGGTGATCGAGTTGTGCGACCTTCTGGCTGTTCAAGGCCGGGCAGCCGAAGCCCAGGAAGCGTTCACCGCGTGGGGAGCCCGGGTTTCGGACGTTACGAACCCGGCAGCGACGGTGCAAGTGTACCGCGAGATACTGTGGTACATCCTGGGCGACTTTGATACGTTAAAACAGGCGGCAACCCAGCCGACCTCTCAGATGACTCCGGATCTCCGGATTCACGTGCTTTGCGCATTGGGCCGCGAGAAGGAGGCGGCCAACGATCCGGCCCTGGAAAAGGCACGCCAGGAGTTGACAAACGCCCTCTCCCTCAGCGTGGCTTTCGGCATTGACGGCGACGCCTCTGAGGCCGCCGCGTGGCGGGAGCGGGCCTGCGTCGCCATGGAGCAGGAGAACGCGGATCTGCGGCGGGCCGCCGTTCTGTTGCGAGCTCCCCACGGGCCATCGCAGAAGGAAATCAGGGCGATTGCGCTCTACCCGAACGCGAAAGCGTTGATCCTGGCTGCCCTGGCGGTTCGGTTCCCGGAGCAGCGAACCGAACTGGCGGCGATGGCTCGCAAGCTGAACATCAGCCGTCTGCCGCCGTATCACCTGATTCGTCAGGTGACGGACGGCGGCCGGTGAACCGACGAGGGCCGCGACGATGACCCGCGAGGAGTTCGATGCCCTGGTCGACCGGCTGGAGCAGCGTTTCCGGGCCCGGCCGCTTGCCCTGCGTGTGCGCGTGGCACTGATGGTCGGCCTGGGATATGCCGGTTTCCTCTTCTGGTTCTTGCTCCTGTTCCTGGTTGGCGTGGCATTCTTTGTCGGCGGCGTGGCCATCGACACGGCGCCGGGCCTGGTGCTGTTGGTCTTGGGAAGCCTGCTGTTGACTGTCGGCGGAATCCAGGCGGCCGAGCTGTTGTGGGTGCGGCTGGAGATGCCGCCGGGGCGCGAAATCGGCCCCCAAGAAGCTCCACGGCTCTTCGAGGTCCTTGGCCGACTCCGCAAGACGCTCCGCTCGGCACGCTTCAACCAGGTGCGCATCACCGCGGAATTCAATGCCAGCGCCGGCCAGATGCCGCGA
>JBDKTH010000258.1:0-2672 GCA_039680305.1 Thermoguttaceae bacterium
CGGCCCCCAAGAAGCTCCACGGCTCTTCGAGGTCCTTGGCCGACTCCGCAAGACGCTCCGCTCGGCACGCTTCAACCAGGTGCGCATCACCGCGGAATTCAATGCCAGCGCCGGCCAGATGCCGCGATTGGGCGTATTCGGCTGGTCGCGCAGCTTCCTGACCCTCGGCCTGCCCTTGCTCGAAACGCTCTCGGCCGACGAAGTCGAGGCGGTCCTGGCCCACGAGTTCGCCCATCTCTCCGGCCGGCACGGACGCTTCGGCGCGTGGATCTACCGCCTGCGACGGACCTGGGAGCGGGTATTCGAGCGGCTCCACCAGCGGACGACTTCAAGCTCCGGACGAGCGGTCCGGGTCTTTTTCCTGAAGTTTGTCGACAGGTACTGGCCGCGTTTTAACGCCTATGCCTTCGTCCTGTCACGCACCAACGAGTACGCTGCCGACCAGTTTGCCGGCCAGTGGGCGGGCCGGCGGCAGTTCGCTTTGGCCCTTTGGCGTATCGAGTGCCTGGGTCGGCGTCTCGAGGAGGAGCTTTGGCCCGCACTGTGGCAATTGGCCAACACCGAACCGCATCCGCCGTCGGACCTGGTCGAACGGCTGCTCGCCGCGTTGGCCGAGCCGTCGTCACCCGCCGAGGCCCAGCGCTGGCTCGAGCGCGCGGTCCATGCCTTGACCGACCATCTCGACACGCATCCGAGCCTGTCGGATCGACTCCGCGCACTGGGGCAGTCGGTCGAGGAGTTCCGCAAGGCCGGGTATCCAGAGCCTGCCCGGCCCTCCGCGGCATCGGTCTTCCTGGGCGAAGGCCTGGCCGAGGTCCGCAAGGAGGTTGGCCTATTGTGGCAGCAGGAGGTCGCGGAGACCTGGCGCAATCGACATGGACGGGCCGCCTCGCTCCAACGCAAACTGGCGACCCTGGCACAAGTCCCCCGCGATTCCGAGTCCGACCCGGATCTCCTCTGGGACAAGGCCCGGGCAGTCCTCGACCTTGACGGCCCGGACGCCGCCGAGCCGCTGCTTCGACGTCTGCTCGAGCTGCGTCCGACGCACTCGGCCGCCAACCTCGTCCTCGGGCAACACCTGCTGGAGCAAGGGCAGCCGGAGGGCGAATGCCTTTTGCGGCGAATCCTCGAAACCGACGAGGACGAGTTGATTCCCCCGGCTTGCGAGAGCCTGGCCCGACACTTCCAGACCGCCGGCTTGACCGACCGCCTCCAGGAGGTGCGTCGGCAGTTGAGCCGTTACGAGACAGCCGTGGCCGCGGCGGGGCGAGAGCGCAACAGCGTCTCGGCGTCCGATCGCTTTCTGACCCACGACCTGGAAGAAGCGGAGATGGCTGCGTTGCACGAAGTGCTGGCCCAGCAGACGGATCTGGCCTGTGCGTATCTGGCGAGGAAAGAACTGAAACACTTTCCACGGCAGCGGCTGTTCGTCTGCTGTGTCCGTTCCACGGCCAGTTGCTGGACGTGGTCGGGCGCCGACCGCGACTCCGCCTTGGCGGCCCGTCTCATCCCCGTGGTGCGACTGCCCGGCCGGGTGCTGATCATCGCCGCGCGAGGCAACTTCCGAGCCTTGAGCCGGAAGATCATGGCTATGCCTGATGCCCGGGTGTATCCCACGAAGAAACTATCGGAACGCGTGCCTCTCCTTCCGGGAGAGGGAGTTCTGAGATAGCCGCTCCGTTCACTTCTCCGTCGTGCGGATCTCCAGGCGGAGGTTGTCCAGGTAGAACACGGCCGTTTCCGTGCCTTGGGCGACGAAGCCGACCCAATCGACCTTCTCGAAATTCGGGGCGCAGGGCAGGCCGGTGAACCGCAGCGGCTGGCGACGGTCGGGCAGACGCACGGTCAGGTCCCAGGTGCCGGTGCGCTGCCGGCCCAGGCCGCAGGTGATCTCCAGGCGCACCCACTGGCTATGCGGGAGCTTGGCCAACGGCTTGCCGGCAACCTTCAGCGTGCCGTCGCGGTCGATCCACAGCGAGGGCCCCGGACGGTTGGCTTCGCCCGAGGGCCAGTCGCGCCACTCGTGCTGCAACACGGCCCCCGGCTCCAGTCGCAGGTCAAAGTGGGCATAGGCCGTGCCTTGAGAAAACGACGGCTGGTAGGTCAGGTGCGGGTTGAAGCTTTGCTTCAGGCCCGGCTGGTCGACGAACTTCAAACAATGCTTCCCCGAGGCCGCCGTGTCGGCCGTCACGCGGATGAGTGCCTTCTTGTCGGCCTCCTCAAAGACCTGGGCATCCATCGGTTTTTCGCCAGGCTTGAGGTCCTCGAAGTC
Organism: Thermoguttaceae bacterium; assembly: GCA_039680305.1. Taxonomy (GTDB): domain Bacteria; phylum Planctomycetota; class Planctomycetia; order Pirellulales; family Thermoguttaceae; genus JBDKTH01. Next base: position 2,273 of record JBDKTH010000258.1, read on the forward strand.
GTCGTCGACGGCCAGCGGCGGCGGCAGCCCGGGCTCGGGGAACGCCCGGGGCAGCGGCGGTGTCGCTTCCTTAGCCGCCGAGCCCTGCGGACCGACCTGACTGAGGTCGATCGGCTTGAAGCCGAGCGTCAACGCCGGCGAGTCGGGTTTCAGGCGGAAGTCGCCCTCGTCGGGATTCTCGAACTGCGGATCGGCCACGAGCGAATGGACGTCGCGCCCCTTGGCCTGCCACTCAGCCAGCGACAGCCCGGCGAACTTCACCGGCCGCCCGCTGGCGTCCCAGTAAAGGTTGTGGTCGAGGGTCATCTGTTCGCCCGGCTTGATCGGGCCCCACAGGATCCCCTCGCGCCAGTAGACGATGTTGCGATCGAAGTGGCAGGAGACCGACTGGGCATCGCTG
>JBDKTH010001209.1:0-2895 GCA_039680305.1 Thermoguttaceae bacterium
CCCAATCCTGCGTTCCGCCGGGGCAAGCCCGCCGGGGCAAGCCCGGCGGGGCCGCTCGCCGAGGGGACGTCTCCGGTAGTTCGCCCAATCCTGCGTTCCGCCGGGGCAAGCCCGGCGGGGACGGGAAATGACGGTTGTGAGGGTGGGGCCGGCGGTGACGCCCCTGGGGAGGTTGCTGCGGATCGGGGGCTCCCCCGGCCGAGGCGAGTTCTCCGACCTACGCTTGTAAGAACGCCCGGTCGAGGAGGCGTGGGCTCTTGGCGAACACGCAGGGATTGGTCATGGGTTCGACATTGACGATCGTGCTGCTGGCAATCGTGGTCGGCGTGGTGCAATTGGCTGCGGGGATCATCATCGGCCGCTGTGCGCCGTTTGGCGAGCGGAAAGACCGGTCGGTGGACCCGGCCCGGCTGACGCTCTTCGCCCGGCGACTCTGCCAGATGGCGTCGCGCATGGCCAGCGACGTTGGCGAGCACAAGACGCAAATGGAGCAGGTCAACCGGGAACTCCGCACGCTGGCGTCGGCCGACAGCCCGATGCTGACCAAGGTTGTCCTGGGCACGATCGCTGAGGTGATGGAGATCAACGACCGTCTGCAGAATCGGCTCAGTGCCGCCGAGACCAAGCTTCAGCAGCAGGCCCGGCAGATGGAGTCGCATATCACCGCCGCCCGCACCGATCCGCTGACCACGCTGCCGAACCGCCGGGCCTTTGACGACGAACTGTTGCGCCGGCTGGCGGAGTGGAATCGGAAGCGAAATTCGTTCTGTCTGCTGATGATCGACGTGGATCATTTCAAGTCGCTCAACGACCGCTATGGGCATCCGGCCGGCGACCAGGTGTTGCGCTCTCTGGCCGAGGTGCTCCGGGGCACCGCTCGGGAAATGGACCTGGTCGCGCGGATTGGCGGCGAGGAGTTCGCCGCCATTCTGCCGAGCACGTCCGCCCAGGAAGGACGCCAGGCCACGGAACGGATCCTGGCGGCCGTGGCCGCCGCGCCGATTCGCGTTGATCAGAAGGAGTTGAAGGTGACCGTCAGCCTGGGCCTGGCGGCGGTGACCGCGGGAGACGATCACACCCGTTTGATCCGCCGGGCCGACGAAGCCCTCTACATGTCCAAGCACGCTGGACGCAACTGCGGGCACTTCCACAACGGCGTGACCTGTGAACCGATTCGCTGGAATGCCGGCGTGGCCCCAGCTTCGGTTGCCCACGAGGCCCCGCCGCCCGCGGATTCGCCGGCCACCGACGGCTCGGAGCTCCTCCAAGCCGTCAGTGATCTCCGCAGCCGGTTGGCCGAGATGGCCGACGAGTGACGCGGTTTGTTTCCGTGCCGCCCGGTTTATTGATTTCCAGGTTGAGGATGTTAGTGGCTGCGTCGTCCCCACTGGGCTTGTCCCCGTGGAACGCAGGATTGGTGCACTACCAACAACCCGCGTCTTCCGCCCGCCCCCGCCGGGCTTGTCCCGGTGGAGCGGAGGATTGCAGCACTCTCGCGGCCGCCGGATCAGTCCCGCACTCCACTGGGACAAGCCCAGTGGGGGCGGATGGCTTGGGGTGTTTCTCAGGCTAGTCCGCCCAATCCTGCGTTCCGCCGGGGCAAGCCCGGTGGGGACGAAGCAGGCGGGAGACCTGCACCACAACCGCGTGCTACGTCGTTGACGCGGCGGCAGGGGTTAAGGCACGCTGGGCCAACTCGCGATCGACCATGAACAGGCCGGCCGGAGCGTTTTGGATCATCCGCAGTTGCTGGATGATTTGATCGGCCGTGGCTTCTTCTTCCACCTGCTCGTTGACGAACCATTGGAGGAACGAGTGGGTGGCGTAGTCGTTTTCCTCGGCCGCCTGGCGGACCAGGCCGTTGATCAAGGCGGTGACGTGCTGTTCGTGTTTTAGCGTGGCCTCAAACACAGCGAGGGGGGAATCCCACTTGGTGGGCGGCCCCTCGACCGGCTTCAACTCGACCCGGCCGCGGCGCGAGTTGACGAAGTCGAAGAACCGCAGGGCATGAACCATCTCCTCTTGCATCTGGATCCGGAACCAGTTGGCCAGGCCCTTGAGATTGATCGATTCCGCATAGGCGGCCATCGACAAATAGAGATAGGCGGAGTAGTACTCCGCGTTGATCTGCGAATTCAAAGCGGCCAGCATTTTCGGGCTGAGCATGGGGAAACTCCTGTGCACGGGGGACGATTGTCGGGCCATTCAGGAGGTATTCTGTCCGACAATTCGTCGCAGACAAGTCCCCCTGCACTTAACTGCTGGACTAACCATGGGTTGCAGATGGACGTGTCGCGAGGCGACATAGGAGTCCAACCAATGGGGGTTACTCGGGCGTCGCAGGCGGTTGGGCCTGGGCAAGGCCCACGCTACTCTTGCTCGCGGCTTGTGCCTAGAATGCTTGATGTCTGTCAGGCGATGTGGCTTTTTCACACGGTCTTGCCAAGGCCCGCCAAGCATCGCTGGCTTGCCGTACGACTGCGGCAGGGAGCAAAACAGACTGTACGAAGGGAACGCCATGAATGGATCCGCTGTTGCCGAACTATTGGCGAAAGTCGCCTCCCTGGAGGAGTTGATCGCTTATCAGACCGGGTCCGTGGTCAGCCGCGCCCTCATCAAGAAGCCCGCCGGCACCGTGACCCTTTTTGCCTTTGACGCGGAACAAGAACTGAGCGAACACACCGCCCCCCATGACGCAATGGTTTATCTCGTCGAAGGTGAGCTCGATCTGACCATGGCCGGCAAATCATTCCATCTGACCGGCGGACAAGTGATGCTCCTGCCCGCCAACCAGCCGCATGCGCTCAAGGCGAGCCAACGCTCCAAGATGCTCCTGGTGATGGTTCGGGCGTGAACGGTGGATGGGGGAGAAGGACGAACCCCGGCTATTCCCCC
>JBDKTH010000704.1:0-3007 GCA_039680305.1 Thermoguttaceae bacterium
CTTTTTCCTTGTTGAGCCGCTCGACTTCCTCGTCGATTTCCTTGAGGTCCGGCGGCCGAGTCATCGACTTCAGGTGGACGCGGGCCCCAGACTCGTCGATCACGTCGATCGCCTTGTCCGGCAGGCAGCGGCCGGTGATGTAGCGGCTCGACAGTTCGACGGCCGCCTCGACCGCGTCGTCGGTGATCTGCACGTGGTGGTGCTTTTCATAACGGTCGCGCAGTCCCTTGAGGATCTCCACCGTCTCGCCCTTGCTCGACGGCTCAACCATCACGATCTGGAACCGGCGGTCCAACGCGCTATCCTTTTCGATGTACTTGCGGTACTCGTCGAGGGTCGTGGCGCCGATGCACTGGATCTCGCCGCGGGCCAGAGCCGGCTTGAGCACGTTGGACGCGTCGATCGCGCCCTCGGCGCCGCCCGCCCCGACCAGGGTGTGCAACTCGTCGATGAAGAGGATCGTGTTCTTGGCCCGGCGAACTTCGTTCATCACGGCCTTGATCCGTTCCTCGAACTGACCGCGGTACTTCGTGCCGGCGACCATCATCGCCAGGTCGAGGACCACGATCCGGCGGTCGACCAACAGCTCGGGGACGTTGCCCTCAATGACCCGTTGGGCGAAACCTTCGACGATCGCCGTCTTGCCCACGCCCGCTTCACCCAGCAGCACCGGGTTGTTCTTCGTCCGGCGGCTGAGGATCTGCATGGTCCGTTCGATCTCTTTTTCCCGCCCGATGACCGGGTCGAGTTTCCCTTGCCGGGCCAACTCGGTCAGATCGCGACCAAAGCTATCCAGGGCCGGGGTCTTCGACTTGGCCCCGCGGGGCTGTTCTCCACTGCCACCGCCGCCGCCACCGGCTGCGCCTCCCATGCCGGCTCGTTCCGAGCCTTCGCCACCTTCCATGCCGTGTCCTAACAGGTTAAGAACTTCCTCGCGCACCTCTTCCAATTTGAGGCCGAGGTTCATCAAGACCTGGGCGGCTACGCCTTCCTGCTCGCGCAGCAGGCCTAAAAGGATGTGCTCGGTGCCCACATAGTTGTGGTTCAGATTCCGGGCTTCTTCCATCGAGTACTCGATGACCTTCTTCGCCCGGGGCGTCTGCGGCAGTTTCCCCATGGTGACCATGTCGGGACCGCTCTGCACGAGCTTCTCAACCTCCAGGCGAATCTTGCGCAGATCGACATCGAGGTTCTTGAGCACGTTGGCCGCGACGCCGCTACCCTCCTTGATCAAGCCAAGGAGAATATGCTCCGTGCCAATGTATTCGTGATTGAACCGTTGCGCCTCCTGGTTTGCCAGCTGCATCACCTTCCGGGCACGGTCAGTGAATCGTTCGTACATATTGCTTCTTCTCCGTTAGTCGTTTTCCCCAAAGTCTCTTGGTTGGTCAGGCCGCTTCCATCACCTCGCTGGGCGGGTCTCCTGGTTGTTCCGCGGTCCGACCGCTGGACGCGATAGCTTCAGCATCCTCCTCTTGCGCCGCGCGAAGCAATTCCCGTTCGCGAGCAATCTCCAAATGCCACTTCTCGGAACCGTCAAGTCGCACCAGCCGATCCAGATGCTTCTGGGCCTCATCCAATCGGCGTGTATGGCGCAACAAAGTCGCCAGCATCAGGCCAGCGTCCACGTCCCGAGGATTCGCTCGCAGCAAGCCACAGAGGACCTGTTCCGCTTCGAACCAGTTGCCCTTAAGGTAATGATCCAACGCGTGGGGAAAACAATCTTCCGCCGGACGAGGATCTTTGAGCGTCAACTGGCGTCGATCCCATCGGTAGGACAAGATCGCCGAAGCAGCCCAGATTATTACTACCGCTCCCCAAACTGTATTACGGACTACCGGTGTAAACAGTTCACTCCAAAGGAGACTGCTGGCCAGGGCTAAGTTCAGTAGGGCGGCAAACCCCACAGCCATCCCCAAGGCGCTCCAGGCTCCCTGCCTGCACACCTGGGTAAGTCCGGGCCAGAGATAAATCCTCCATGGCATCCTGCCCATCCTGTGTCGCTCCCTCGTGGCCTCAGCAGTGGACGGTTCACACGCTCTTCGGCCACGGAATTGTAACTCTTAAAACAGCCCCAATCAAGGCAACCGAAAGAGCCGCTTCCATTTAGGAATGTTCACTTGGTTGCGGACACTCCGGTTGCATGTAACACTATATTTCCGTATGGAACACGAACTGACCGCCGCTGCCCAACGCGTCCTTGTCGAAGCTGCCCATTGGTCCGACGGGACCGATTGTGACGAATTATCGGCTCCGTCCCTCCTCTTGGGGCTGCTCGCTGAGCCTGAATGCCAGGCCGCCCTGGTTTTGGCCCGGTACGGCATCCGACAAGAGACCGTCTGTCAACGCTGGCCGGCCTTAGTCCGCCAGAATGACCAATCCGGCCTCCCCAGCTTGTCCACGGAGGTGCATGTTTCGCTAGCGGCCGTCAGCCGACGCTTGGCCACCCCCCCAATCCCCCTAGTCCTCGCAACCGAACATCTCCTCCTCGGCCTCGTCGCGGTAGATCACGAGACAGGCCTCTGGCTCCGCACCCAAGGACTGGAACCCGACTCGCTCCAATTGGAAATCGAACTGCGTTACGGATACTCTCCTGATACCTTGTTACCCCTACATCGCGAGCCGACTGGGGGGCCCCCGCTCCCATTTCCCGAAGACGAGGAGGCCGTAGCCTCTCCCCCTCTCCCTTCGGAAGAGGGCCGAGGTGAAGAGGACGGCCAGAGCCCGACCGAGGGTGGCTCCTTTCCCTCCCTTCCCCCGGAACCGCAGAGTTGCGAGGGGAAGCAAGACAATAATGTCTCGGTGAGCGTCCCTTGCCCTAGTCCTCCCCCTGAGGGAGAAGAGACAGAGAGAGCTCCGGAAGCCGAGCCGATCGGCGTACTCCGAGTCCTCGACGCGGCCTGGAATCGTGCCCGGGAAGGGCTCCGCGTCGTCGAGGACTATACTCGGTTCGTGCTCGACGACCGGCACCTAACCGAGCAGCTCAAGCAACTCCGCCATGAGCTGA
>JBDKTH010001355.1:0-3657 GCA_039680305.1 Thermoguttaceae bacterium
TGGTCGCCGCCACAAGGGTGCCGCGTCGGTGGTCGGGCAGCGCCAGCAGCAACTGGAACCATCGCTGCGTGACCAGATACGGCAGCGACATGCTCCACTTGCGGTTGTCCCAAGCCTCCCGGTCGAACAGTTGCGAGCCTTCGTCATCCCGGGCGGTCATGAGGAACAAGGTGGGGGCCGGTTTGGACGCCCAGAGGCGTTCCAACGCGCCGATCACGTCCGAGGTATGCTCGCTCACCGGGAGCAGGTGAACCGAAACACCTTGATCGACCAGTCGCTGGCAGAGAGCCTGGGCAGCCGCGTTCTGGCCGAGGATCAGCACCGGACCGTCGATTGAGGGCTTCTCGGGCTCTGACTCGGGCAGCGAGGCCTCGAACGTCCGCAGGAGGTGCCGCTGAGCAACACGCCCTTCCGGCGGCAATTCCCCCGAATCCACTTCCACGTTGTCGAGGAAGGCCACGCCGTAGAACCGCTGGTAATAGTCCCAGTCGGTAATCAACACTTCGCTCTCCGGCGTGCCGGCGTACAGCTCACGAAGGAGGTGCCGGAGCCCTTCACGCTTGGGCATGAAGGCCGGAGCGTCGGACATCTCCAGCACCGCACGGGTGTCGGGCTTGACGGCCATCCCCACTTCATCCCAGGGATGATAGTGGAAGCCGATGGCATGACACTCGGGCCGCTGGCTGCGATACCAGCCAATCAGCTTGCAAAGCATGTCGCTGGCCGCGCCGTAGTCGGTCTGACCGTTGCCCCCCATGCGACCGCTCACCGAGCCAAAGCCGAGGAAATGCCGCACCGGGTCTTGGCGGGTAAGCGTCATCAAGTGGTAGGCGCCGTCCACCTTGGCGCCGAACACGGCGTCGACCTGGTCGCGGCGTTTCTTTTCGTAACGACAAGCGTGATCGACCCCCGCGCCATGGAGAATCCCTTCGATGGGGCCGTCGGTCTGACGGATCTTCTCCAGCACCTGGGCGAGAGCCTGACGGTTGGACACGTCGCAGCGGTGGTAGGTGACCTGAATCCCTTCGTTGGCATACGCCTTAAGGATCCGATCGATTTCAATCGCCTTTTCCACCCGCGCCCAAGCCTCCATGGGCGACTCCCGCGACTGCCGGGCTTGGAGGATGATCGAGCCTTTGAGGGCTTTCAGGCCGTCCTCGGTCAGGTTCCGCCACGACGGATCGATCTGGGGTAGCGGGCTGGTGCCCAACAGGTGCAGACGCAGGCCGAAACGGCGGCCCAACTCCAAGGCACAGGCCGCGGTAATCCCCCGCGCTCCGCCACTGACGACCCAGACCGCCCCCGGCCGGATCTCGGCGAACGCCTGGACCGGAGCCGGCTGCGGTAGGGCGGTTTGCAGGTATCGTTTCCCGCCGACAAAGGCGACCTCGTAGTCCATAGTCGCCGCCGCCACCTCGCGGAGGATGTTGTCGGCCAGCTGCTCCGCCGGTTCATCGCTTGGGGCGTCGATCGTTTTGACCAGGAAGTCTTTGTAACGCCGCATCACGGTGAACTCGATGCACAGCGACTTGATCAGCCCGGTCAGCGATCCGCACTCGGGATCGGCCACCGGACTAGCGAAGCCAAAGTCGCCGCCGAGGGCCAGACCGGCCACCAGCGTGCATTGATTGGTCATGCGCGCTGCGCCGGCCAACTCCAGCCATCGCTGGCAGAGGAAGTAAGGCAGGATCACGTTCCGATAGCGTCGTTGTTGCCAGGCCGCCTCATCGCCGAGCTCCGGTTGGCCTTCATCCCTGGCCGACAGGAGGAACAGGTGCGGAATCGGCCCCTGTTTCCAGAGTTCGTCCAACGCCCGGAGCGTTGCATCCAAATCCTCGGAAACGGCCAACTCGCAAAGCGTCACGCCTTGCTCGCCAAGCCGGCGTCGGAGGGCCGCGGCCGCCGGGTTCTGGCCGAGCACCAGGGCCCGACCGTGCCACTGCGGCACGCTTGGCGCTGCGGGATTCAGCGGGCTTTCGACCATCTTCAGCACGAAGCGGTGGGTAAACTCCTGCGGCTGCGTCCCGTCATCCAAGTCGTACTTCGGCGTCAGGATCGCATCCGTGCCCGCCGCCTGACCGACCGCCGCAACGGGCGATGCGGCCGGGCGCGGAGCCGACTGTGCCGTCGCCCACTTTCCCACAGGCAGCAGTTCGCCGAGATCGAGGCAGGAGTAGTCGCTCGACGCATCGGCGGCCGGGTAGCCGGGGTTGATCCAGAGTTCGCCGGCCTTGGCGTCGAACACCAGTCCCAGCGGGTCGCAGGGAACCGGCGAAGTCGCCGGAGAGAACCGCCGTGTCTCTTCTCCATGGGCTTCGCCGCCAATCACCGTGCGAAGATTCGCGGCGGTCAGTCCCGAGCGAGTCCCCGACGCCAGAAGTCCCGCCAGCCGGTCGACTCGTTTGCGGGCGTCCCGTGAGGCATCGCTTCGCGGGGCGCTGAGCACGGTCGCGTCGCCGGGGCGAACCTGGAACGACTGCCCATCGGCCTGGACGTAGACGACGCGGTCGGAAGGGTAATGGCTGAGGCAGACGTTCCACGACTCCTGGCCATGGAACTCCTGCAAGACGTTGACGGCCGTGTCCACATCTACGGCACGTCCCAGCACCGCATTGACGATGGTCGCATGTCGGGGCGCTGCATCCCGCTTCTGACGATCCCAGTTGACGTTGATCGTCATGGCCAGTCCCGCGGCGTTGATCCCGCCGAGCGCACCGATCGTGCCGATCGCGGAAAGCGTCGCATACGGGATTCCGCCGTGAGGCTGACGAAGCTGGACCACGGGAGCCAGGCACTCGCGTAGCGCCGCCGACAGCGGTAGCTCTTCGCTCAAGCCGTGGAGCAACGTGCCGGCCGCATTCGTCGCGGCCGACGTGGCGAAGTGCATCGTGCCGCTGCCCAATTCGGCAAACATGGCCAGGTTGTGCGCCAGGATGTTGCCCAGCGGGACCTCTACGGCGTCGGCGATCCCCTGGAGTTCCGCAAGTTCTTCTTCGGCAAACAGGGCGCGCGGGTTCCGCAGGCCTCCCGCCGGCAGGGGCAACTCGTCCAAGGCGGAGCCCGACAGATCGGCGTAACGCCGCAAGACCTGGCGGATCCATCGCTTCTCCTGACGCCCGTGCTCTTGGCCCATCTCATACGGTGTGCCACTAAGCCGGAGCACTCTAAACGCGCCGGATCTCGCCGGCTCCCGTGTTTCCAGGGCAACGGCCGACGTCACATGCTCTGGGGCGGCAAGAGGACTGCCGGCTGCCGGACGCTCGGCGTCGGGAAAGGGATAGCCACGGGCGGACTCGTCGGCCGGAGCCGGAGCCTGCTCAGTGGCTTCTCCTTTGATCGGGGTGCCCAAGAGGAAATTGACCACGTGCCTTAGCGTGGGGAAGTCGTCGAGCGTGAGGTCCTCGGTCGGCGTGACATCGAAGTACTCTTGCAGCTCGCCGAAGAGTTGGGCCTTTTTGATGCTGTCGATCCCCAGGTCCGCCTCCAGGTCGGCGTCCAACTCCACAACCTCGGGCGGATAGCCAGTCTGCTCGACCACAAAGTTCACGAGAAAGGCCTCCAACTCGGCGGCGTTCTGCGCCGAGATTGCCGGAGCCCCCTCCTTGCTCGTCGCCCGAGCCGGGACATATTGCCCCGTCGCCTCGATCGGAGCCGACG
>JBDKTH010000166.1:0-9848 GCA_039680305.1 Thermoguttaceae bacterium
GCACCCACACGCCCACGGCGCCTCGCCGGCTGAGCCACGACAATCTCGTCGACAACAATTTCATCCACGACGCCGGGCACATCCATCCGGGCGCCGTGGGTATCTGCGTCGGCTTTGCCCATCACAATACGATCTCTCACAACGAAGTCTGCGATCTCCGCTATACCGGGATCTCCCTCGGCTGGACGTGGGACATCGTCCGCTCGGGCACTCGCGACAGCATCGTCGAGCAGAACCACGTGCATCACGTGATGCGCGTGCTCGAAGACGGCGGCGGCATTTACAGCCTCGGCCTGACGCCCGGCTCGGCCATTCGGAGCAACCACATCCACCATGTGGGCCGGCTGGAAGACGGCGTCGGGCACGGCGTCTACCTCGACGGCGGCAGCTCGGGCGTGCTCACCGAGAACAACCTGGTGCACGACACCGGGGCCGGCGGCCTCCGCGTCCAGCACGGCACAGCCTGTCTCACCGTGCTCAACAATATCTGCGCCTACTGCGGATTCGGCCTTGGAGCCGATGCGGAACGCACCAATATCTTCGCTTACAACATCATCTACATGGCCGGCGACGGCACGCCGTTTCGCCCGCAAGCGGAGTGGGAGTCGTACAACAAGATCATCCGCAACAAACTCTAATGGCACGAGGACCGCAAGCCGATCCGGTTGTTTAAGTAAACCTTCCCGGAATGGCAAAAGCTCGAAGGGATCAAGGACATCTGGTACACGCCGCGCATGGATCAGGGCTCCCGCATCGCCGATCCCCAGTTCGTGGACGCCAAGAACCGCGACTTCCGCTTGAAGCCCAGCTCGCCGGCCTTTGCCACCGGCTTTCAGGAGATCGACCTGAGCGGCGTCGGGCTGTACGGCGATCCGGCTTGGGTTCGCCGGCCCCAAGAAACCCCGATCCAGCCGCTTCAGGCGACGGAGCAGCGGCTCGGCAAGCGGCTCGTGAAGTCCTACGAGGACGGGTTCGAACTGGACGCCCCGGGCGAGAAGCCGGCAATGGTGGCGATCATTGAGCATGAGAAGGGCTTTGTCTCCATCACCGACGAGAAGGCGGCGACCGGCAAGCACAGCCTCAAGTTCGTCGATGCCGCCGGGCTGCCGCAGGCCCACCTGCCCCACATCTACTTCCAGCCGAATCTCGGCGACTCGGTCCGCGCCCGTTTCAGCCTCGATCTCTACCGCGAGCCCGGCTCCATGCTGTACGTGGAGTGGCGCGATTATCTCGGCGCCCGCCAGGTCGGCCCCGCTATCCGCATCCAGGGCGACGGCAAGCTCCTGCTGGGCCAAACGCCGACCGAGTGCCGGATCCCGGACGGCGCGTGGGTGCACGTCGAGATGGTCGACGGCCTCGGCACGTTGGCCGATGGCCTATGGGACCTGAAGATCACGACCAAGGATCGGGTGCTCCTGGAACGCAAGGGAGTCGCCTGCGACCGGGAGTTCGCCAGCATCCAGTGGCTGGGAATTGTCAGCTACGGCAATGAGCCTGGCGTGTTTTACGTGGACAATATGAAGTTCGAGTTGCTACCGCAATAGTTTGGCGAAGGCCCATGCCTTCCGGACCCATGAACGGTTACCCCAGCATGAAAGGGATGCACATGATGATGCCACGACACGCCGTAACTCGCCGCGGGTTCTTGGGAGCGACGGCGGCCGCTGCCGGTGGATTGCTGCTGCCTGGCGCGACCGGGCTGGGCGCCGAGCCCTCGGCCGGCACGTCCGACTACCCTTCGACGGCTCATTTCTGGTATCGCCCCCAGCCGGCCGGCCCGTACATCGACTCGCAACGCAAGAACAAGGCCTTTGGCCGAACGGAAGGGAAGATTCTCCTCTCGGAAGACAATGGCCGCACCTGGCCGCACAGCCTCGCGTTTCCCGAGGCGAGCCGGGTCACGTTCAGCGTCATCCTGAACAACGGAAACGTCCTGTTTGCCACCGGCACGCAACTGTACCTGAGCACGGACAGCCTGAAAACGATCAAGCCGATCACCGTGAAGGATGAGAAGGGGGCCGACTACATCCCGCACACGCCGAAAAACCCGGAGAACCCCGGCTGGTACTTCCACACCCTCTCGGGTGTCAACTCCGGGGAAGTCAACGGCGCGGAGATGCTCGTGTGGGGGAACTACTGCAACGTGCTCGGCGGTGCAACCCCCGTCAACATCTACTACTCGACCGACAACGGCCAGACCGTGAAGATCGCGTACTGCTTCGGCCAGAATCCGGTGTTTCGCGACAACGGTTCCCCGGGCGGAGGCAAGACCGGCGAACTGCTGGGCAATCCCGACAACCCGGTGATCTGCCGCCACGTGCACGCGGTAGCCTACAACCCGGCCGAGAATGCGTTCTATGCCTGCACCGGCGATCATGATCGGGCCGAGGCTCCGGGGAAGCACGAGTGCCACTGGCTGCGCGGCACCTATGACGCGGCCAAGGACAAATGGCAATGGAAGGTCCTCGTCTCGACCGAGTCGAATACACGCTACAAATCCGGCGGCATCAATATTGTAGATGGCCAGGTCTACTGGATCAGTGACGCGAACGGCGCCAAGCCGCACGACCGAGGCATCTTCCGCTGCGCCCCGGCCGACATCGCCAATCCGGCCAAACACACGCTGCTGTTCAACCCGGAGGTCGAGTCGGGCAACATGATCATCCAGGACGGCGTGATCCTGGCGTCGCACTGTGCCCCGGCGTCGCCCATGGCCACGGGAATCATCGTTTCCACGGACATGGGCAAGACGTGGGCCCAGTACGATCTCAAAGAATTCGGCCGTCGCTCGCCCACCCGCTTCCACGAAAAGAACAGCGAAGGCTGGTTCCGAATGGACCTGCGATCCGGATGGATTCAGCAGGCGGAGGTGATGTTTATCAAACCCAAGTAGTCGTCCGGTAAGCCGGTGGATGGAATCGTCGTGGGCGTTCCGAAGAGACGACATAAACGAGAGCGAGCCTGGACCGATCGCCGGTTCAGGCTCGCTGTAGACTCGTTTGTGCCGAGCTTGCCAAATGGGCGAGCTCTCCCCTGCCCTGCTCGGCCGCTACACCACGCGGTTCTCGCGGATCACTTGCTGGTACCAGCGATAGCTGAGCTTCGGGATGCGCCGCTGCGTCTTGTAGTCGACGTAGGTGATGCCGAACCGTTTGGAGTAGCCGCACGACCACTCGAAGTTGTCCATCAGGCTCCACTGGAAGTAGCCCTTCACCGGATAGCCCTCGGCCGCAGCTCGCTGAAGCTGCCGCAGATAAGCCCGCAGGTACATGATCCGATCGGTGTCAAACACCTCGCCGCTGGGCGAAATGACGTCTTCGCTCGCGCAGCCGTTCTCGCTGATGTAGACCGGCAGGTCGCGCCGGCCGACCGCGTCGCTGACGAGCCGCACGGCCCAGTAGATCGACTCGGGCACGATGTTGAGCCAGGGCATGTTGGCCTTCGGATAGCTCGGGCGCATCGGCAGGACTTCGTAGCCTTGGGCGTTGTTGGCCGCACGCACGTAGTTGCCCGTGTAAAGGTTGATGCCCAGCGAATCGATCGGCTGGGCGATCAACTCCATGTCGCCGGGCTGCACGTCGGGGGCGTCGGCACCGAGCTTGGCCCAGGCCTGAGGATTGTGCTTGCCGGCCAAGGCCGCGACGAGCATCGTGCCGTTGCGCTCTTCGCCGACGAATGCCTTGCGTGCGGCCTCGATCTGCTCGGGCGTTTCCATCACCGGCACGTAGGAGTCGAGATTCTCCACCAACGACACGTTGCACGTGGTCGGCGACGCAGCACGGATCGCCTGGACCGCCATGCCGTGGGCCAGGAGGGCATGGTGCACCGTCTGCTGGACTTCCTTGCGGGTCTGGACCACGGTGCCCGGCGCGTGCTGCGGCACCTTGCCGACGCCGTAGCCGAGGATCGTGAAGCACATGATCTCGTTGATCGTCATCCAATACTGGATCCGGTCGCCGAGCCGCTTGACGGTGGCCGTGGCGTAGTCGGCAAAATCCTTGGCGATTTCGCGGCTGCGCCAGGAGCCGTAGCGGTCTTCGAGGGCTTGCGGGCTGTCCCAGTGGAACAACGTGGCGTGCGGCGTGATGCCGTGCTTCAGGAGCGTGTCGACCAGCCGCCGATAGAAGTCGACGCCCTTCTCATTCACCGCCCCGCGTCCCTCGGGCACGATCCGCGACCAGGCGATGCTGAAGCGGTAGTGCTTGACGCCGAGGTCGGCCATCAGCTTCACATCGTCCTCGTAGCGGTGGTAGTGATCGCAGGCGACGTCGCCCGTGTCGCCGCCAACGGTGCGGCCGGGCGTGTGGCTGAAGGTGTCCCAGACGCTCGGCTTGCGTCCGTCTTCCGTCGCAGCGCCTTCGACCTGGTAAGACGCCGTGGCCGCGCCCCACCAGAACCCTTGGGGGAACCGGGCTTCCGTGGTTTGCATCATGGGAACCGTGCGCCTCGCCGCCTGGCCGACGCCAGGCAGCATCGCGGCCGCCGCGCCGAGTCCGGCACAGGTGACAAAATCTCTTCGTTGCATGACAGACTCTCCTATGGCAAAGCGGGCCGTCGCTCGCTCCACGAGTTGGTCCCGCCAAATTGCGACTATCCTATCAGCCGCCTAGGGTTTCACCCGCTCGATGATCGCGGCTGTCAACTCCGCCGTATTCAAGGTTCCGCCCATGTCCCGCGTCAGGTTTCCCTCAGCAAGCGTTTGCTCCACCGCGCGACGCAACGCGGCCGCGGCCGGCGTCTCTCCGAGCCACTCGAGCATCATGGCCGCGCTGAGGATCGCGCCCGTGGGGTTGGCGATCCCTTTGCCGGCGATGTCCGGGGCGGAGCCGTGGACGGGTTCGAAGAGCGACGGATGCTTCCGCTGGGGATCGAGATTGGCCGACGCGTTCAACCCCAGACTGCCGGTGATCCCGCCCGTCAAGTCGCTCAGGATGTCTCCAAACAGATTCGAGCCGACGATCACATCAAACGTGTGCGGACGCCGGACCAGGTGCAGCGTTGCGGCGTCGATGTGCAGTTTTTCGACCGCGACATCCGGGAACGCTGGTGCTAACTCCACAAGCACCCGATCCCACAGGCCATAGGCATGACGCTGCGCGTTCGACTTGGTGATCATCGCCAGTTTCCGGCTCCGCGTGCGCGCCAGATTGAACGCAAACCGCAGGATCCGTTCCACGCCGCGCCGCGTGTGGGCGGCTGTCTGGGTGGCCACCTCGTCAGGCGTTCCGGCCGCCAGCGTTCCCCCGCTGTCGACATACTCGCCTTCCGAGTTCTCCCGCACCACCACCAGGTTGATCGGCTGTTCATTACGCAATGGGCCGAGCACTCCGCGGAAGGTCTGAGCCGGCCGGACGTTCGCATAGAGACCAAACGCTTGACGCAACGTGATCAGTGGAGCGATCGTGACGCTATCCGGCAGTCGCTCCGGCCAGCCGAGGGCTCCCAGAAAGATGGCGTCAAAGCCTTGGAGCGTGGTCAGGAAATCGTCCGGCGTCACCCGACCATGGCGGTCGTAGTGGGCCATGCCCCAGTCAAAACGCTGGCAGTCGAGATGAAACCCGCCGACCACGCGCTCAGCAGTCGCGATCACCTCGAGCGAGGCGTCCACCACTTCCGGTCCAATCCCATCCCCCGGGTAAAGTGCAATTCGATAGGTTTTCAAACAAGGATCCCTTACTCTTGACCGCAAGAGTCTCTCCGTCGGCCGTGCATCGCCGGCCTTAGAACCGCGGCACGACCAGTGCCATGATGGAGAGCGCTTGCATTATTGTTGCCTTCGTGAGGAAGATTGGGAAGTAAGAGCCCCGTCGGAAAGCTGTTGGCCGCTCCCTTTGCTTCAAGAGCGATTCCCAGCATGGGCCGACAAAGTCGAATACTGGGAGATCGGCGAATCACCAGAGGCCCTGGCTCTGGTCCAGCACGAGGTGATGGACCTTACGGCCCTCCTCATCCGGGGAGGGGAGCGGCAGAAATCGCCGCCCCCTGAGCTCTGCCCCACGTGTCATCAGCCGGTCGAAACCCGCAAGTGCCGTGTGATAACGGAAGCTTCACGGAACGTCACCGTGCGGGTAGGCCGGGAAACGAAGGGCAGGCGGGGCAAGGGAGTGACAACGGTCTCCGACCTACCCCTGGACGAAAGCGGCCTCGTGGAACTGGCCGCCAGGCTCAAACAGCGGTTCGGCACGGTCAAGGACGACCGGATCGAATTTCACGGCGACCATCGCGATCGGCTGGTAGCCGAACTGGAGGGGATGGCCTACCGAGTGAAGCGCGCGGGCGGATGACTCGCGGCCCTACGGTTGCCGCTGCTGCTTCGACCTTCGGATGGCACGGGCTTTGGCCTTCCGTTTCACGTCCGACGGCTTTTCGTACCGCTCCCGACGGCGCAGCTCACGCTTCAACCCGGTGCGTTCCACCAACTTCCGAAAGCGACGAACCGCCTCTTGAACCGACTCTTTCTCCCGCAGGACGATCTTGACCAAGAGATTCTCTCCTGTTAGGGCCCATCGGACCACCCGTGACAGTACAAAAATTGAATTAACACTATACCAGTAACGTCGAGGCAGCGATACCCTCCCCCCCTGGGGATCCAAAGAATTCGATGCCTGCCCGTTAGCTCTGGACCGTGCCTTCTGGTTCAGTCGTACGCCAACGGTGGGGGGGGCATCCTTTGGCAGGGCACGCCTGGACTTCCTGAAGGCGGAGGCCTCTAAAGAAAGAGTCGTAGCGGGATCATCTCCGAGGGGCGGAACCCGTGCCGCTCGTAGAACCGAATCGCTCTCGCGTTCGTCCGGTCGGTCAGCAGGCGTAATTCGAGAAAACCTATTGGCCTTGGCGTAGCGGATCGCGTGCTCCAGCAGCCGTGAGCCGAGTCCGCCGCCCCGATGGTCGGGCCGAAGGACCAGCATGTGGGCGCTCCTTGCGCCGTACTGACCGTAAACAGGAGGCTCACCATCCCAACCACGCCCCCATCGACTCGGGCGATAAAGATCCGCCCTGCGTCAGGAGCCTCGATGAGCATCCGCAACCCCCGCATTTGCTTCTGACGGTCGGGGCAGAAGTCGGCCTCCTGCGTGAACAAGACCGTCCGCAGGTCTGCCAACGCCGGAATGTCGGTGGCGGTGGCCTGGTCGATCGCCTCCGCTTGGTCGCCCATTTCCACTTGCCTCGTTTCCCGCTGACTCTTCCCTGCCCGCACGCCCCGGCAGCCGGGCATTCTACTCCCGGCTGCCGGGCGTGTCGATTCAGCAGTTGCGCAGGCGTCGGCTGACGCGATCAGGCAGCGATCAGATCAACCGGCCTTTGTGCTTGCAGCAAGCCTTGGCTTTCTCCGAAGACTTCGCTGCCTTGGCATCGCCCGACTTGGCCGGGGTGGGGGCAGACTTGGCTCCGTCCTTCGCCGCCGGACCGCAGCAGGCTTTCGCCTCGGCGCAGCAGGCTTTGCCTTCCTGGCAGCACTTCTGCGCTACCCCCGCGCAGCAGGCCCGCCTCTCCGCACAGCACTTCATCCCCTTCTCGCAGCATCCGGGTTTGGGTTGGGCTTCGCAGCACGCACTCTTCGGCTCACAGCAGGCCAACTTCTGGGTGCAACAATCCTTCGCTTGCGGGGCGGCGGCCCAAATCTGGCTGCCCAGGAGAACGGCGATGGCAAAGAAAGACCCGGTTACAATCTTGGTGAACATGCAGAAGACTCCAATAAAGATAGATACTCGATGGAACTGCGCAGACCTTCAGCGCAGCCGATAGGAAAACGCCTCACTCGAAGATACAGGTATGAACGGCCGCAGTTCGTTCAACAGCGCCACACGCACTTGAGCACGTGCAGCGGTGGACCGAAGGCAAAGGACGCCGTGGCCACCCAACGGTCTGCTATCGAAACGAGAGGCGTTTCGATTGGTGGAACGTAGGGAAGTGAAACGTGGGCGTCGCCGCTGGGCTCAGCAGAAGACGCCTGGACTGCCGGATCGTGCTGGCAGCAGCACACGCTAGGAATCGAAGGGCCGTGGTGGGACGAGCACGGGGGGCATTGCCTGGCCTGCCGACAACATGTCGCCTTGGCCTTCGTGCCGGCGGCTCGGGGGGCAACCACGCAACAGAAGCCCGGTGGGATGCAGAGCCCAAGGACGCTGACGACGAGGATGAACTGACGCAGGAGTGCGTTCATGTCCACGGTACGCTAGAAGATGCGAAATGGTTTGCCGGAGAAGCAGCCGATTTTCGAACGCTCGTCTCTCCAACTATGACGACCTTAACCGATCTGGAGAGTTCTGGCCAGGGCGATAGACCGTTTCCTGCGCCCCTGCAATGCCTCTTTCCCACTCCTGAGGCCGATGTCAAGGACTCTCCATGGGTAGCAACGGCTTACCCTTGCCGCCACATTCGGCCGGGATGATAATGGCCCTATCCTTCGTTGCCCCCCAAGATCAGCGGCGGGGCAACCTCCCTCAGGCAAGTACATTTTCGCTCGTTGAGAGACCTATCATGAAAGCCGCCTGTGCCGCGTTCTGTCTCCTGAATATCGCTCTTGTCGCCGGTTTGGCCGACGCCGGCGAACGTCCGAGGACCAAGAAGCTCATCGAATGGGGCTGGGATGAGCCTGACACGAACTTCATGCGGCAGAACATCCGGCAGATGGAAGAGTCTCCCTTCGACGGCCTCGTCTTTCATGTCGCCAGCAGCAAAGGCGGCAACTTCACCTGGGAGATGTGGGGCAGTCGCCGATTCGAGTCCAGCGAGTTCCAGCACGCCATCGAGGATCTCAACGCCACGCCATTTCGCCGATTTACCGACCGCTTTCTGCGTGTGAACGTTACGCCGGGAAACGTCGATTGGCTGGACGATCAGGCGTGGAACGTGGTCCTTCAGAACATGACGGTGGCGGCACAAATCGCCAAACGAGGCGGTTGCAAGGGTTTGATGTTCGACGTGGAACAATACAACGACGAGCTTTTCAACTACGCGAAACAAAAGCACCGCGACCGTCGGACTTTTGCCGACTACCAGGCCGCGGTGCGACGACGGGGGCAGGCGTGGATGAAAGCGGTGAACGAACGCTTTTCCGACATCACCATCCTGCTCACCTTCGGCTACTCGATCACCGGCGGTGCGGCCAAGGATCGGGCTGGCGACCCCTATGGCCTGTTGGCCGGTTTTCTCGACGGCATGCTCGATGCCTGCTCGCCGCAGACCAAGATCGTCGACGCCTGGGAAGGGGCCTATCGGTACAAGCGGGAACAACAGTTCCGCAAGGCGTATGCCACGATCAAAGAGACTGCGTTGACCTGGACGGCGAACGCCGAAAAGTATCGTCGCCACTTCGAGGCGGGTTTCGGCATCTGGATGGACGCCGACTGGCGGCGTCTCGGATGGGACCTGAACGACTTTTCCAAGAACGACTTCACGCCTGCGCAATTCGAGAACGCGGTTCGGACTGCGCTCAAGGTGAGCGACGAGTACGTCTGGATCTACACCGAACAGCCCCGCTGGTGGAGCGGCGAACGATTACCAAAGGCGTACGTCGAAGCCTTGCGCAAGGCCGGTCAGCAACCGAAGTCCACATCGCCGACTCGGTGATCGAACTCAGGCCGCTTTTTTGATTGGCGATGCTCAAAGCCGGGAATCGCAAGCTGATAGATCGACTCGGATTGCGCTGGCTGCATGCTGGTCGTGTCAACGGTCAGGCCGAGCTAGGATCGCCGCAAGTTCCTCAAGCAACGCTTCCTGGCCCGCCTTGATTCTGCGATTGGCCGTCGTCAGGTCGAAGAACTCTGCCCGGTCGATCTCGGGGAACTCCACCTGACGCCCTGACTTTGGCGGCCTCTCGATCGTGAAGGTGTTGCACGTGATGG
>JBDKTH010000356.1:0-2345 GCA_039680305.1 Thermoguttaceae bacterium
TCTCCATTGGCTTCGCCTTTGAGTGCCACTTGCCGTTTCGGTTTTGTCGTTGTGGTTGCCCTCGGCTACGCAATGAGCAGTTGGTCCAGCCTGCAAGCCGTCCGGGGCGAAGAGCCGAAACCGGGCCAGCTTGCCCCCACGCTGGCCGGTCCCGAGGCGCAGCCCCCTGTTGTGCCGTCGGACAAGCCCCCGGCCGAGAAGTTGCCTGTGCCCGAGGCGAAGGCCGCCTCGCCGATGCTCTTCGGCGCCCCGCCGGTGAACAAACCGGCCGAGGCGCCGTTGGCCGTCCCGGCGTCCGCGTCGCCGCCCGGGGCCCCGGACGCCGCACCTGCCAGCTCGGCTCCGGTTCCGGAGGCGAATGACAAAGCCGTGCACATCAAGTTCAACTTCCGGTTCCACCCGTGGGAAGACGTGCTCAACTGGTTCGCCCAGCAGGCGGGGTTTTCGCTTGTGATGAACGCGGCCCCGCCCGGGACGTTCAACTACAGTGACGACCGCAGCTACACGCCGGCCGAAGCGATCGATCTGCTCAACGGCGTTCTGCTGACCAAGGGCTACACCCTTGTTCTGCGCGATCGAATGCTGATGCTCGTCAACCTCGAAGATGGCATCCCGCCGAATCTCGTGTCGACGGTCCCCACCACGAAGCTCGACGACCGCGGCGAGTTTGAGCTGCTCAGTTCCTTGTTCCAACTGGAGAACCTGCGTCCTGAAGAGGCGGAGGCGGAGATCAAGAAGCTCCTCGGCCCGCAGGGGGCAGTGATCGTCCTGCCCAAGTCGCAACAGTTGCTCATCACGGAAACCGCCGGTCGGCTGCGTATGATCCGCGAGGTCATCCAGCGAGCCGACAACCCGGAAGCCGCGGGCACGCAGCAGGTGCAATGGTTCGAGGTGCCTGCGGTGTCGAGTGAGGAGGTGCTGGGGATCCTGCGGCAGATGTTCAACATTCCTGCTGGCCAGAACGCCACGGCGGACGGATCGTTCCGCATGGCTTGGGATCCGGCGAGCCTGCGGCTCCTGGTGGCCGCCCAGTCGGGCAAGCTGACCCAGGTCAACAAGATCCTCCAAGCGTACGTCCCGCCGGGCTCCGCGGGAGCGACGGCCGCCACGCAGAGCACGCCGCAATTGGAGGTCTACGAGGTCTATCCGGCCGATCCCGACTCGACCCTGAAAGTGCTGCAAACCCTGTTGGCGGGCTCGGCCGGCGTCCGGCTGACGGCCGATCCGAAAACCGGCAGCCTGATCGCGCTGGCCCGACCGAACGAGCATGCCACGATCCGCGCCACGATCGAGCAGATGCGTCGCGACGCGCAGCAAGTCGAGGTGCTGCAGTTGCGGATCACCGATCCGCAAACGGCAGCCCAGTCGATCCAGAAGCTCTTCGGCACCGACGCCAAGGCGCCCGCCGTGCAAGCCGACGTGGCCACACGACAACTGATGGTCCGCGGCAGCCAGGCCCAGATCGAGCAGGTCCGATCGATGCTGGAGAAGATGGGTGAAACCGAGCTCACGACCAACGCCCGGGCCAGCGGCGACAAGGTGCGAATGCTGCCGCTCACCGGACACACGGCCCGTTCGATCCTCGATCGGATGGAAGAGATTTGGCCACAGATGCACCGGAACCAGATCCGGGTAGTCACGCCGTCGGCCGTGATTCCCACCCTGCGCTGGATGGGAGCGCCCGACGCGGCCCCGGCGCCAGGCCCGGAAGCAAGCCCGCCGTCGCCCCTCCCCTTCCCTGCCCCGCCGGGCGCCGATCAGGCGCCGGCCAATCCGGCAGCCCCCGCCAAGACGACCACCACGACGAACTGGGCGCGCGTCGTCTTTGTGGCAGACGCACCGGCCGCCAAAACGGAAGGCCCCGCGTCCGCGGCGCAACCGGTCCGCCCGTCCGCCACCGCTCAAGAGTCGCCGCCGATCCTCGTGGCTCCTGGACCGGGTGGCCTGGTGATTGCCTCCGAGGATATCAAGGCCTTGGATGAGTTTGAGACGATGCTGCGAACCCTCGCCGGCACGACCGGCTCGGGCGCGGCCAACCTGACGATCTTCTACTTGAAGTTCGTCAAGGCAAACGCGGTGGCCGAGACGCTGGATCGTGTGCTGGGCGGCGGCACGTTGCCCAAGGAACTCTACCAGCAACAGCAGCAACAAGCCATGGGGGGGATGCCTGGCATGCCAGGAATGCCGGGAATGTTTGGCATGCCGGGGCGAGGAATGCCCGGGATGTCGATGGCGCCGACTTCGACAGCCACGCCTCCCCAGAATCCGTTGGTCCAAATCACGCCCGACTCGCGGCTCAATGCGTTGATCGTTCGCGCGGGGCCGGCCGATCTCGAGACGATCGA
>JBDKTH010001256.1:0-2771 GCA_039680305.1 Thermoguttaceae bacterium
TGGTGTGCATGGTCTGCGCTCGCAGTGCGGCGATGGCGTTCAATCGGCTGGCCGACCGGCGAATCGACGCGTTGAATCCGCGGACCAAGCAGCGACATCTGCCGGCCGGCGTGTTGAGCGTCGGGAGCGTGGTGTTGTTCACGGTGGTCATGTCGCTGGGGTTTGTCGGCGGCACGCTGCTGTTCTTGCCCCGCAATCCGTGGCCGCTCTACGCCGCGGTGCCCGTGCTGCTGTTCCTGTTTGCCTATAGCCTGACGAAGCGGTTTACGCTGCTTTCCCACTTCTGGCTGGGAGCCGCCTTGGCGATGGCTCCGCTGGCCGCCTGGGTTGCCCTGCGTGCGGAGATCGCCTGGCCGCCAATCGTGCTGGGCGCGGCGGTCGTGCTTTGGGTCGGCGGATTCGACATCATCTATGCTTGCCAGGATGTGGCGTTCGACGTGAAGATGCGGCTCCACAGCGTCCCCGCCCGATTGGGCGTTGCCCGAGCGCTGCGTGTGGCCGCTCTGGCTCACCTGGGGATGGTCGTGCTGCTTTTCGTCCTGCCGCTGGTCTACCCGGAGTTTCGCTGGGTGTACCTTGCCGGGGTGACGGGCATTGCCGCACTCTTGGTCTACGAACATCGCCTCGTCCGCCCCGACGATCTCCGCCGCGTCAACGAGGCGTTTTTCCATGTGAATGCGGTGGTGAGCATTGGGCTGTTTGTGATTGGGGTGGTGGATGTGTTGGTGTGAGAACCATGACGACCCTTGATTCGATTCGCGATAAAGCACTGGCTGGCCAACGGCTCTCGGCGGCGGAGGGGGAATTCCTCTTCGAGCCGGAGGTGGACTTGCATGTCGTGGGAGAATTGGCCAATCGGGTGCGTGAGCGGAAGAACGGCAACCTGGCCTATTACAATATCAACGCGCATCTGAACCCCACGAACGTCTGCCTCTACCGCTGCCCGCTGTGTGCCTATAGTTGCGACGTAGGCGACCCGCGGGCGTACGTGATGAGCGGTGAGGAGATGCTGGCCCGTGCCCAGGAGGCGGTGGACAACGGTTGCACGGAATTGCACATCGTCGGCGGGCTCCATCCGGAAAAGCCGTTTTCCTGGTATCTGGAGATCCTCCGCAACGTGCACGAGGCCTACCCGAGCCTGCATCTGAAGGCCTGGACCGCGGTGGAGATCGCGCGGTTTGCTCAACTGGCGGAAACGACGGCCGAGGCGGTGTTGAAAGAGCTGATCGCGGCCGGCCTGGGAAGCTTGCCCGGCGGCGGAGCGGAGATCTTCGATCCGGAGATCCGGCGGCAGATCGCCCCGCGGAAGATCGACGCCGAAACGTGGCTCGCCGTGCACCGGACCGCCCACTCGCTTGGACTGCGCACGAATGCCACGATGCTCTATGGCCATCTGGAGAATGCCCGGCACCGGATCGACCACCTTGTGCGTCTGCGTGCGTTGCAGGACGAGACGAGCGGATTCCAGGCCTTCATCCCCTTGTCGTTCCATCCCGAGGGGACGCGGTTTGGGCACCTGAAACCGCCGTCCGGGCTTCTGGACCTGCGCACGGTCGCCATCAGCCGTCTGATGCTGGACAACTTCGACCACATCAAGGCCTACTGGATCTCCCTGGGCATCGGCACGGCCCAAGCCGCCCTGGCCTACGGCGCCGACGATCTCGACGGCACGGTCCGTCACGAACTGATCCACCACGAAGCCGGCGCCAAAACGCCGGAGATTCTTACGGTCGACCAGTTGCGAGGCCTGATCGTTGAAGCCGGCCGGGAGCCGGTCGAACGGGACACACTTTATCGACGGGTGGAGTTAGGAGTTAGGAGTTAGGAGTTAGGAGTTAGGAGTTAGGAGTTAGGAGTTAGGAGTAGAGTACCGTGCATTCGGGCGGGAGGCAACTGTACAACTCGATATCACCGCGGGCGAGCGAGATTCCCTACGCCCCACTGGTCTTGATGTAAGCGGTTCCGTGAAACAACGCCACCAGGTCGCCCGTCTCATCGGTGACGCGGACCGTGCAGGTGGAGATTCTCTTGCTTCGGGCGACCTCCGTGGCCTCGGCCGTGAGCGTTCCGCGGTTGACCGCCTTGAGGCAGGAGATGTTCATGTTCAACCCCAAGGCCAGCGGTCCCGCTGAATTGCTGGCCCCGGCAAAGGCCAAGTCGGCCAGCGTGAACAGGGCTCCGCCCTGCACAACACCGACGCCATTGAGATGCCGATCGGCAACGACCATCTGTGCCCGAGCGTAGCCGGGGCGCACCTCCACCAGTTCGATGCCGTTTTCCACCGCAAAGCGATCGTGTTTGAAATGGTCTGGACTGGGGTTCATTCGGGGTGTTCCGGGGGGAAGAGGGCGGTCAGGTATCAGCGGTCAGCAATCGGCGGTCAGCTTTGAGCACTTTCACGATCCACCGCCTCTTGCTACGTAATGGCTGCTGAAAGCTGATTGCTGAAAGCTAACAGCTGATTGCTAACGGCCCTCACATGCCAAGTGCCCTACGTTTTTCCTCAACGAAACGCACGTGATGCGGAATGTGGCCGGTGATCCGGGTGACCAAAGCTTCCAGCGTGAGCGGTCCGCTTTCGGAGTGGATCCCTTGACGCTGGAAGTCCTCGGGCTCGAGGGTGCGCAAGATTCTCGCGACCTGTCGTCGGATCGTCCCAATCAGCGTCAACTCTTCTTCGAGGTCGCGATCCTGATAGGCCAGCCGGGCAGCGAAGAGATTCTGATCGCCGCCACGCAGCGGTGGAGGGGCGTCTTCGGCAATGACCCGCT
>JBDKTH010001296.1:0-2032 GCA_039680305.1 Thermoguttaceae bacterium
CCCTCCAGGAGACCCGCCGCAACGAGCGACAAGGCTACGAAGAGCGGCTCGCCGGAACCGAGCGGCATGCCGAGGTCGAACGCCAGAAGATCGGCGAAGCCGAGGCGAAGATCCAGCATCTCCAGGAGACTCTTGCGCTGGAGAAGCAGAAGGCCCAAGAGCAGGCGGCCGGGGCGGCGGAATGGGAACGTTGGCAGGCCGAAGCGCTCCGCCGCAAGGTGGACCGGCTCCTGGTCGCCGTGGCAGCGGCCGGCAAGGGCGACCTGACGCAGACGATCGAGGTCGACGGAGACGAGCCGATCGACGAGCTGGCCGGCGCGTTGACCCAGATGCTGGCCGACCTGTCAGGGCTGATCGGCCAGGTGGCGAAGAGCGCGTCGCGGTTTACCGACAGCTCGCGCGTGATCGCCGAAAGCTCGCAGACCCTGGCCCTCGGGGTCCAGACGCAGAGCGCCGGCGTGGCCCAGATGAACGTCTCGGTGGAGGAGTTGGCCCGGTCGATCGCCGTCGTCAAGACCAGCGCCGGCGAGGCCCATGCCGTAGCCAAGCAGACCAACGCGTTGGCCGAACAGGGCGGCCAGGCCGTGCGCCGCTCGATCGACGCCATGGAACAGCTCCGCCACAGCTCGAAGCAGATCAACGAGATTACCCAGGTGATTGCGGAGATCGCCCGCCAGACCAACCTGTTGTCGCTCAACGCGGCGATCGAGGCGGCCCGGGCCGGCGAGCACGGGATGGGCTTCGCCGTGGTGGCTGACGAGGTGCGCAAGCTGGCCGCTCGCACCGACCAGGCGGCCAACCAGATCGCCAAGCTGCTCCAGGATTCGGTCCAGCAGATCCTTCAGGGGGTCGACGCCACCGCTCAGCAGATCGCGGCCATCGCCACCACCACCGCCCAGCAAGCGGCCAGTGCCCAAGAAGCGTCGACGGCGATCCACAGCGTGGCCCTGGTCACCGAGCAAACGGCCGCGGGCAGCCAGCAGATGGCCTCCAAGAGCGAAGAACTCGGCCGCGAGGCGGAAACCTTGCGTGGCCTGATCCATGGCTTCCGGACCGAGTAGCCAGACGTGTATCCCGATTGGAGACAGGATAGCGGGCTGTTAAGCCTTGCCGGCCACAGCGAGTTTGCCGTCCTTGGCTGTTTTGCGGCCGCAAATTGTCCACTAGGTCATGCGCGAGGTCTTGATTTCGAACGTTATGAACGGAACCGCCATGCAAAATCTCCTTGTGCCTCTTCCGTGGGTCGATAGGAGAGGATGCCGCTTCCCCGCAGATCAGGCTCTCTCCCTATCGTGGCACGGATGACCACCCACAGTTCGAGCCTCGTTCGGTTCTCCACCGGCGCTATCGCCGCGGGGTGCTTGGTCCTCGGCCTGTTCTGGGCCGAAACCCTCGCGCAATCGCCCGCTGAACGCATGTTCCGTGGGGACTCGCTTGTGCCGTCTCCCCATCGGGAAACGCCGGCGATCGGAGACGAGAACCGTCGGAACGCTCGCGAGGAGAAAGAAGCGGGCGAGGAGGAGAAGAAGGACGACGACAAGGAGCCCGAACTCCCGCCGGGACTGCTGGGATATCGGCTCCATGGCCGCGGGGGGCTGAAGGCCGAGTATCTCTACACGGGCGAGATTCTCACCAATATGCGTGGCGGCGTCGACACGAACGACGACACCGAATACCGCGGCCTCTTCAGCCTGGCCCTGACCGCGGATCTGGAACAGATGCACTTTGCCCCCGGCGGCAAGTTCTTCCTCCTCGGCGAGAATACCCACGGACGCAGCCTCACTGAATGGCAGACCGGCGACTTCCAGTGGCTCAGCAGTATCGGCGGGCCCGAGTTCACTCAGGTCTCCGAATGCTGGTGGGAACGCGGTTTCTGGGATGGCCGACTCACCGTGCGTCTGGGCAAGCAGGACGGCAACATCGACTTCGCCGTGGTCGACCTGGGCGGCGACTTCATCAACTCGTCCTTCGGCATGCATCCGACGATCCCGATGCCGAGTTGGCCCTATAACAGCATGGGGGCCGTCGTCCT
>JBDKTH010001238.1:0-5638 GCA_039680305.1 Thermoguttaceae bacterium
CGCAAGCTCGGCACCGCCCTACCCGACCTCTCCCAGAATCGTGCACGTCTATTCCACGTCTTCTCTGCGAGATTGCGTGCTACAGACGCGTCTGAGAAACGCCAGTTGTTCTTTCCCGATCGCCAACCGCGGCCGGGCCGCTTGCAGCATCGACACTGCTTCTTCCACGGTTGCGCAGCGCCCGGCGTCCAGCAGCACGGCCGCGGCCACGGTGCCCGTTCGACCATGCCCCTGGGCACAATGAATGTACACCGGGCCGGACCAGGAGGCAATCTGGTGCGCGAGGGCCTGGACATCGCGTTCGGAGCCGACTCCCGTATCGAGCATCGGCGCGGCAATGTAGCGGCATCCCTCCCGAACGGCGCGGCACTCGAAGAATTCCGCCGTCAGATCGACGATTAGCGTGATCCCCTCGGGAAGTTCCCCGGCCAACGGCCGGCGTCCGATGAACAGGCCCGGGGCGACCTCGTTCCAGCAATCCTCTCGGGAGATCGCACGCACGACGTGCCAGGTGAGCCACGTCATCGCAAGATACGGCCCAAGGATCGCCACCGTGTGCCAGGCCATGGTCCCGTTCGACCGCTTTCCAAAGACGCCTGGGCCGAGCCCCAGATACGCGCAGCCGACGATCGCAAAGCTCAGTCCCGGCCACAAGAGTCCCCAGCCCAGTCCGCCGAGGATCATCGCCTCGGCGGCAAGGATGAGGCCCAAGGTCAGAAACAGGACTCCGTACTTCATGCTGGCTGTCGTGTGGTTTGGAGTTGCTCCAGAAGAAGTGCGGGTTCTTCTTCTCTGGTTCCGCGACTTCCGAAACGCCCGAACAGGGAAGAGGAACCCGTACTTCTTCCTGTCCAGTCGCCTCTTGTTCGTCAACTCTCCTCAGCGCCATCTGCAGGACCAGGAAACCACCGCCTCCGGACCGCCCGATAGATTCCCATGCATCCGCTCCCGATAAGGGCGAAGGCCAGGAGATAAAGATCCGGGCTCAGCCCGATGGACTTAACCGCCGACATGACAACAACGACCACTAACAGCATCAGGTAATCGATGAAGTCGAAGGAGACCGCTCTCCGCCATTTGGCGAACCAGGCGAATGGAATGAGCCCGATCCACAGGGCAATGGGGTAGGCGTAGGGCAGATACGGTTCGAGCAGGTGTCTGCTGAGAATGCCTGCCAGCACGAACCCCACAAGGATCAAGGCAAATCCGACCATCGAATCCCGCAACCGGTCCCCGAGGGGAACAGTCTCCTGGTCCGCCGGGGCGTCTGCGGCACGTTCTCCAGGCTCGCTTTCTGGCGATCGGTATGGGTTTTCGTCCTGGTTCATCACGATGATGAGTCAAAGCATGGGGTGAGGGTTCTTCCCGTCGTCGTAAGGGAATGCCACGGCTCCCCAGCGGGAGCTGCGGCTGGCACGATGGCCCGCAGACCCTCAAAAAGAGTCAAGCGTCCCCATCCCAACGAGCGATACTTCCCGTCGGACGAAGACGCTCGGCCCGAGGGCGTCGTCTCGAGGGCGTCGTCTCGAGGGCGTCGTCTCGAGCGTGTCGCCTAAAGCTTGTCGATCATCGCCTTGGCTTTGGTCTTGATCGCCTGCGGCTTGGACAGGGAGCGGAGTTCCTTGTAGTCGGCCAACAGCGCGTTGGCCTTGGCCGGATCGGTGGCCTTCATCGCTTCCAGTTGCCGTTGGAGTTCCTCGACCCCGCTATTCATCTCGCCGTGGGTGGCGAGGTCTTGGAGGATGGATTTCGCCATGGCCGAAGCCGGCGGCGGTTCGACCGGCTGGCTGGACGAGCCGCACCCGGCACAGACGAGGGCAAGGAGGATAACCGACCACACTCGCAGAATACTCATTGTTGCTCTCTCCTGGCAAAAAGCTCACGGGATTTGGACCGTCTCGCCGCCATTGCGGCTGCCCAGACCTTGATAGAGCGTAACGTCCACGCTCTCGGAGATAAACCGCACGGACGCATCGGCGATGCAATGATTGGCCCCGCCGGGATGCATGCTGCGGGCGGGATAGACGCCCGAGCTGTCTCCGGCCGAGCAACCGCTGCACGACATGCAACTCGGGTATTTCCAGTTCGGTGGGGCCAGCGTGGTGAACACGGTATAGAAGTGGACGGGGCGGAGAAAGGCCTGCCCTACCGAGCCGGTATGGTTATCCGTTGCGGCAGCGCAGGCCTGGCCGTAGGTCTCGAGGTCGGCCTGGGTGATCGCCCCCTGACTCGTGGAGGTCCGCGAGCCCGTCCACGCGATTCCGCGGACGATGTCAAAGGGGAAGCGGTACTGCGTGGTGTTGTTCGTGTTGCCGTCGCCCGTCAACTGTTCCCCGACCATGATGGTGTTTGACGTTCCATCGGTGATGTCCCGCATCCCGACCTCGACATCGACCCGAAAGACGCCGTTGTCGGCAGATCCCCAGCCGATATTCGGTCCGGCGTTGAGCGGGTAATTGCAGCTGCTCTTCCAGTTGACGTCTCCGTACGGCGGCGCCGAAGGGCAGATATAGGCATCGACGCGGGCCGACTGGTGCGTCGAATTGATGCTGTGACCGGAGAGACAGAAGTTCTGAGAGGCCGTCTTGATCGCGTCGTACAGCGGTCGCTGTTCCATGAACGGCAGGATCCGGACGTGGACGCTGTAGCCATTCCAATGGCTATTGTTTGCCGGATCGACAGGACGCTGTGCCCAGCGAGGGAACGTCTTGAAGATATCGTGATAGTTGTGCAGCGCCAGCCCCATCTGCTTCAAGTTGTTGGTGCACTGTGATCGCCGGGCGGCTTCCCGGGCCGCCTGCACGGCCGGCAACAACAGGGCGATCAAGATGCCGATGATGGCGATCACCACCAACAACTCGACTAGGGTAAACCCGCGGCGGAAAGAATCAGACCGTTTCATCCCACTTTCCTCCCCTGCTACGCGATGACAGAGAAAATGCCAAACCGGTCGAGTCGGTGTGGCATGCAGAAAGAAGAGTGGGGGCCGCAGACCACACCGACGCTGGTAGTCTAGACGACGCCAGCTTGGGGGTCAACGAAATTGCAAGCGGCTCACCCCGTCGATCTCCGAGCCCCAATGACGTAACTGCCGGGGAAGACGCCGGGTGGCACTGGCAGCGCCCCCAGTGGCCCCTCTACGCGTCACACCGCCGTCGTCCTTCCACATTCCTCCGCGCCAAATCGTGTTGAAATTGGGCCAGCCGTTCTGCTAGGCTGATTCCCGGCAGCCCGAGAAGGCGAGCCGGTTTGATCTTTGACAATTGACGCTTTCGAGAAATTGCCCTCGCGCTCGGCGTACGGCCGTCCGGCCCGACCCAAGCCCCGCTTGGCGGCTACGCGCATGGCTCGTGCTCCACGCGGAACACGGGCCGGAGACTTCCGGATCACGGAAACCATGCGAGGGGAGGTAAACATGGGTGGTGCATCCCCAGTCTCCCTATGTAGACAACCTTGAATTATGCAACGCGCCCCTACTTTCGGGTTAGTTTACTTACGTCTTTTCGCGTAAATGTAACTCTGCGGATAGCTGTCACTTACGAATGTGCACCACGACGCAAAATTTGCATCGCAACACGTGAGGCTTTCCACAATTCTCTCCCTTAACCTGGGGGCGATCGGCGGAGTGCCGGCCGGCTGCGGAGGCGGTTTTACAGGGTCATGCCCCCAGCTAGAACAAGCGATTTCTGGACGGGTCCTACGCAGGGCATGGAGGGAGGAGGAACCGCTTCGTGCCCCAGGCGGCGCGGAAGCCATCTTCCATCCTCCCTCACGCTCACCCACGCTATGGCATCTGGACCGTTTCACCGCCGTTGCGGCTACCAATGCCGTGGTAGACCTGCAGATCGACGGTCTCTGAGATGAACCGGACCGAGGCATCGGCGAGTGTGTGATTGCAGCCGCCCGGATGCATGCTCCGCGCGGGATAGACGCCCAGGCTGTCGCCGGCCCAGCAGCCGTTGCACTGCATGCAGCTTGGATACTTCCAGTTCGGCGGGGCCAAGGTGTTGAAGAGCGTGTAGAAGAAGACCGGCCGCACCCAGAGCCAGCCCATCAAGCCCATGTGGGTCCCCGAGCCGGCCTGACAGCTCTGACCGTACTGATCGATCTGGGCCTGGGTAAATGCGCCCTGGCTGGTGGATTGATTCGTGTGCGGCCAAGCAACCCCCATGGCAATGTCCCGCTGGAGTTGGAAGGCCGTGCTACTGTTCGTGCTCGCATCGCCGAAGTTCTGCTCGCCGACCAGGATCGTGTTCGCCGTGCCGTCGGTGAAATCCCGCATCGCCGTCGGCTGATCGAGTCGGAAGGCGCCGTTCTGCAGACTGCTGGAAATGCCCCACGTGATGTTCGGGCCGGTCGAGACCGGGTAGCGGCAGTTGCCCACGTCGGTGGCGTGCGGATACGGCGGCGACGAGGGGCAGATGTAGGCGTCGACCCGCGTGCGGCAGACGGTTGGGGTGACCAACCCGTCCTGACTGGTCAGCGAGAAGTTCAGCGACACACTCTTGATCTTGTCGTAGAGCGGCCGTTGCTCCATGAACGGCAGAATCGCCGTGTGGACGCTGTAGCTGTGCCATGGGTTCGTGTTGCTTCCCGATTTCAGAACCGCCTGCGGGAAGGTCAGGAAGACATCGTGATAGTTGTGCAGCGCCAGCCCCATCTGCTTGAGATTGTTGGTGCACTGCGACCGCCGGGCCGCTTCCCGGGCCGCCTGGACGGCCGGCAACAACAGGGCGATCAAGATGCCGATGATCGCAATGACCACCAGCAACTCGACCAAGGTAAACCCGCGACCGAAGGAACTGGACCGTTTCATAACGACACCTCCTGACTCAACGAGGCAATAACGAGAATGAGTCCCAACATTTAGAATCGACAGACGCGTTTTCTGCACGAAAGCAGAAACGCCACAAAACCGGTAGCTTTTCGTACTCTAGACAACCGTACCCGTCGGGTCAACAATTTCGCAGACGCGGCCAGGACCTTTCTTTCGCCGCAGAGCACGACAGGCGGTAACAACCCCTCCGAGAGAGCGGTTTTGAGATCGCCTCCAAGGGCCCGAAGGCCGTCTCAGCCGGCCAGCAGGATTTCCAGGGTCACGAGAACGGCCAGGGCGAGGGCCATGCCCAGCGCGGCTCGGTGGTCGACCTGGCCGCGGCTGGGGCCGAGGCCGAAGTGCGGTCCAAGACCGTTCCAGAGCCAGAGGCCCAAGACGACAAGCGGCAGGCCCAGGGCGACCAACAGCCACGGCGGGGAGCCAAAGCCGATCAGTTCCCGGCCGTCGCCGCCGCGCACGAAGGCGTCGGCGGTTAGGTAGGCCCCGTTGGTGATCAGGCAGAAGCCAGCAAAAAAGGCCGCCAGATAGGCGTACCGCCGGGCTAGACGGCGCAGCGCGACCAGCAGCACCAAGGGCAGGACACAGCCCCACAGGGCACCGCCCCAGGCGACGAACAGCGGATGCGGATTCTCGGCCGGATGGGTGTAGGAGAGCGCGAGCGGCAGGAGGACCACGTAGTTGACCCGGCCGCCGCTGAGCCACAGATGGAGCACGTGGCCGAACTCGTGCACGACCATCATCCCCAGCCACGAGAACGCGAGCGTCGACGCGATCAACAACGCCTGGAAGAAGCCGCCGCCC
>JBDKTH010000799.1:0-2237 GCA_039680305.1 Thermoguttaceae bacterium
GCCTCCAGGAACACGTCGAGCCCCAGACGGCGGCCGCGTGTGGCCAAACCGTTGACCACTACCAGCCCCCGGTCCAAGCCCCCCGTGTAACGCACTCCAGCCGGCACCAACACCCCATGGTCGACGACCCGGGTGGGCGTGCGTCCGTTGTCCCACATCAGGTTGTTGAAGTCGGTCACGTGCACCAACAACAGGTCGTCGTCCGCCGCCGGGTGGCGAGTGTCGGTCGGACTCTGCCGCGGCGGATCGTGCTCCAGGTAAAGCCGAGGCAACCGCCGCTGCGTCTCCGAGAGAATCTCGTACTGGTCGACCTCATAGTTCTTGCGCGACTGAAAGAGCACGCAGTCCAGCGCCAAGTGCCGAACCTCGTCGGCCGGCACTTCGTGGAGATTGTCGGGCCAGGGAAGCGTGCCGCACCGGCCGCCGTATCCCTCGGGACGCCCCTCTTTGACGGGCACGTAGAAATCGTAAGGAACTTGCGACAGGTAGTACAGATAATTCCCGTGCACATGCCAGGTGAGAATCCGCAGCCGGCGGTCTCGCTCTCCGTTGCTCCACGCGTGCTTCATCATCGCTCTCTCCTCGGCAGGCTCTCGACGACGTTTTCCCCAGTCTGGGCCAGTAAGGCCAGCGCGGCGTCCACGACCACCGTTGGCGAGATGTCAAGGCATTCCATGTGGTAAGGACAGGCAAACGAGTGGCAGGGCGAACACGCGGTGGGTTGTCGCAGTAATCGCGATGGCGCGCAGCGAGGGCGCCAGTGCGATTCGAGATCCGTTCCCGAATACAGGATCACCGACGGACGCCCGAACGCGTCGGCCACGTGCAGGGCGGCCGAGTTGTTGGCCACCACCAGGCGAGCACGCCGCACGACGTCGGCCAGCATCGGAACGGTGGTTCGGCCAAGCAACGACAGGACCGCGGAATGCCCGGTTTCGAGGATCGGCCGCACTAAAGCGGCTTCTTTCTCGCTGCCCAGCACGACGCACCGCAGCCCCGCTTCTGCCGGCAACCGTCTGGCCACCTCGGCAAAACGAGCTGGCGCATAGCGACGCGAAGCGCAACTGGCCCCAGGCACAAGGGCCACGAACGGCTCGTCGTCGGCCAGGCCAATCTCACGAAACAGCCGGTCAACAGCCTGACGGTCGGCCTCGGGGACTTGCAGTTCCAACTGCCGGCCGAGCGGCTTGATCCCCACCGCTTCGAGCAGGTGCAGGTTCCGGTCGACCTGGTGGGTCTCGTCAGCCAACGGCTTGATCCAGTGCGACAGCACCTCGCCGCCAAACTCCCGGGACTGGCCGATGCGCACCGGAATGCCGGCCAGGTAGCAGGCATAGGCTGGTGGATACGGCGACTGGCTGAAGCTGGTGAAGATGATCGCCGCATCGAACTGCTCCTGGCGCAGCGTCTCCACAAGTTCCTGCTGCCCGGCAAGGTTCAGCGTTCGGCTGCCGGAAATGTCTTGCCAGATCGCGCGGTGAACGAAGGCCCTATCGACCCAGGGCAGCAGGGGTGCCGCTTGGCTTCCGGTCGGTGAGGCCATCAAGTGTAGTTCGGCCTTCGGGAGGGCTTGCCCAAGCGTCTGAAGTGCCGGGGAAAGCATGATTATGTCGCCGATATTGTCGAGGCGGATCGCCAGGAGACGTTGGACGGCGAGCCAGGGATCGGTCAGCGTGGGGAGTGCGGATGGTGCGCGGGGCAGGCTGTGGGCAGCGTGATCGTTGGAATCGGCGCGTCTCGGCATAGACGGTGTTTTCCTTGCTTCGGCCCCAGGCCGGGAAGCGGATCTCCCCAGCGGCCCACTCCTGCCGCACGTGTCCCGTTCACGTTTTCACGACCTTCATTCGCAGTGGTTTGGCGGATGCTTTCGTCTTCAGAACCCAAGAGACAACGATTCGGCGGATCGCCGGCGCTGAAGCAGGTTCTCGGACGGAAGGCACGGCGGTTGGTGTCTGCAAAGATCGTTCCGAAGCATGATCAAGATTCCGAAAGCAGCACTGCATGCAGATGGCTGAGAACCGGGGAAGGCTGGCATGCCTGGGGAATTCAGTTGCACCAAGCTACACATTCTGGTCGCGACGTCGGACACGATCGCCGGCGGACTCACCCACCGTCCGCTGCCCCTGCCCGACATCCTGTCACAGAGGGTGTCCATCTGACGACCTGGAGTTGGTCAGTTGCAGACCAGGACGGGTCGCTGTTGATCCAAGAGACTGGGGCTGACTTCTCGGCCTCGG
>JBDKTH010000753.1:0-5370 GCA_039680305.1 Thermoguttaceae bacterium
CGCCTTGGCTGGTCTTCTGTTCACCCCCGTATGCGTTCTACGTCGAGCGGCGTGACGAACTGCTGGAACTGCTCCGCACGCTGCTTGAGGCGGCTCCGGCCGACAGCCTGTTTGTTGTGGAGTCGGACGACCGGTTCGATTTTGGCCTGCTGCCCGAGCCATCGGCCTGGGACGTGCGGCGTTATCCGCCAGCCGTGGTAGGGATCTATGAAAAGGCCCGCGCAGAGGAGTGAGGACCACCAGGCATGGATGTTCAGAATATCACCCAGGTTCCGGCGTTTGTCACGAAGGACGGCTCGGAGATCCGTGAGCTGTTGGCCCACCGTAACTCGTGCATCCGCAACCAGACCCTGGCCGAGGCCCGGCTTCCGGCGGGAGCAGGCACCACGCCTCACCATCATGTCCAGACCGAGGAGATCTACTACATCCTCGAAGGCCAGGGCCGAATGCAGGTGGGGGAGGAGTGCCGTGAGGTGACCGTGGGAGACGCGATTGCCATCCCACCCGGGGCTCTTCATCAGCTGACCAATACCGGCATCCAGGTCCTGAAGTTCCTTTGCTGCTGTGCCCCGGGCTACGAGCACGAGGACACGGTGTTGGCGGAGGAGGGGCAAAGTTGACCTTGATCCCCCTCCCACCCCTCCGCTATAAGACAGGCCGGAGAGAATCTCCAGGGGGGGCTTGAGGGCGGCTTCGGTCGCAGACGGAACGGCTGCACGTCGCTTTCTCACGCTCCCATTGCTCGTCGAGTCGCTTTCTACTCCGCGGGTGGGTTTGGTATGCGCTGGTGGTTGGCCGTCCGCCTCGGTACCCATCCCAATCCGCATTTTCGATACAGGTAGACCAGCAGCGAGAAGTCGGATTCTCGCGTTATCCCCGCGGTTGACAACAATCCTCAGTTCTGGCAATTCGCGTTTGATTCCCTCGCTCGAAACAACCGACCTTTTGTGAAGACAGGGCTTGTACAGGGACCAGCGAATTCTGGGCAGAATGGATTCGGAGAAGCGAGTGATGAACCGGCGGTTTTGGACGACCTGGCCGTTTCTATGCCTGTTGGCGTGCCTGTTCGTGCTGAGTGTCACCGCGCCCCGCGCGTGGCAGAGGGCGGGCAGGTCTCGACCGGCTCTGCCCCAGGCCGCGACCTCTTCGAGCTGGAACATGGAACTGTCGGAGTCTGAACCGGCCCGCCAGTCCGAATCCGTCGCGTTGTCCCCCATCCCGGGCTCGGCCCTTTTGACCGACTCGACGGCCGCCTTGGCCCAGGGCCAGTTGCCCGAAGAGGAGAGGCCTTATCAGCAGGAGTCGCCCCACCAGCAAGAGACGCAGCGACTGATGGCGTTTGCCACGGCTCCGGTTGGAACGACCACGGCAGCATCGATGGTGTCGACCTCCCCCGACCCGATGACCATCGAAGAGAAGGAGGACCTGACGACGGAGCAGCCTGCGTGCCCGGCGTCCGAGTCGTTGGTCAAGCCGTTGCCGGCAATCTCGGAGGAGATTGTCGTCGAGTCTTCCGCGGAAACGGCGCCGGCGGAGTCTTTCGAAGCGGTGTGGCCTAAGCCGCAGGCGTTGTTCGATCGGCTGGAGGTTTTGGGGGCGGATGGCGAAACCGGTCGGTGGGCACGGGAAGTGAGCGAGCAACTCGACAAGCTCGGCCCGGCCGTGGCCGCCAATTCGGACGAAGCACCGATGATTATCGAGCGGCTGAACGAGTTGGCGCGGGACGCCAACCGAGTAGCCGCCGACCTGGAACGCCAGGCCGATCCGCTGCTGGGCAAGCTGCGCCGGACGCAGCACGCGTTGGGACGCCGGCTGGACGTCTGGCGTCGAGTGCTCGTGGCCGGCGGCCCCGGCCATCAAGTCCCCGCGCGGCTCAACTCCCGACGGCTGGCGTCCTGTCTGACCCAGATCGACGCGATGCTCGGCCAATCGGATGCCGGCCGGCCGTGGCGCGAGTATCTCAAGCTGACCACTCTTCAGCAACTGGCCAACCAGCCCGCGGACAACGATGACGCCCGCCGGGTGGGCCAGAGCGTGCTCAAGCGTCTCTCCCAGTCGGACCTGACCGCCCAACAGCGAGAGTTCCTGGCGACGAAGCCAATGGCCGAGTTGGCCGCGACGCTCGAGGATTGGCTGCATGGCGTGGAGGATCTGGCGGCGGTACTGCGGCACGTCGAAGGCGTGGAGCAGAGTGGGCGGACGAGCGACGGGCGCTTGCTGGCCAACGACTGGCAGCGATTGGCCCTGTCGCCTGTGCCGGCCCATCGGGAACTGGCCGAGCGGCTCGACCTGCACTACCGCAACGCCAATATCCGCGTGGCGATCACCGAAGACCTGCTCAACCGGTTGATGCCCGCGCGGGAGCCGGAATTCCGCTACGTCAACGAGCACGTGCTGGGCCGTCCGGTGCATGGCCAGAGCGTGACCTCGACCGACGTGGCCGTGAAATTGATCCCGGACAACCAGCGGTTACGTCTGGCGTTGGAGATCAAGGGGCTGGTCTCGGCCTTGACCGCCTCGACGGCCGGCCCGGCCACGTTCTACAACGACAGTCAATCGACGTACGTGGCCCGCAAAGAGATCGAGTTGACCACGCAGGGGCTCAAGCTCTGGCCGGCGCAGGTGGGCGTCAACAACGACCTGTATCTGCAGGGGCTGAGGACCAGCCTCGATCCGATTCCGCTGGTCGGCTCGCTGGTGCAGGAAGTCGCCCGTTCGCAGCACGAGCAGAATCGGCCGGCGATGAGCCGCGAGGTGGAACAGAAAGTGGCCACCCGGGCGAAACAGCAGATCGACAACGAGGCCGATGCCAGGCTTAGCCGCGTCAGCGAGCGGTTGAAGAATCGTTTTGTGGAGCCGTTTGCCGCGATGTCGCTCGGGCCGACGATGATCAGCGCCCAGACCGACGAGACGCGGATGACGATGCGGATGCGGTTTGCCAGCGACGAGCAGGTGAGCGGTTGGACGCCCCGCCCCCAGGCCCTTACCGATAGCCTGCTGAGCGTCCAACTGCACGAGTCGGCGCTGAACAACATCGTCGAACAGATGGACCTCGACGGCGGCACGTTCACGGTGGCCCAACTCCGCCAGCGGATCGCCCAACGGTTCAATCGTCCGGAAATGCTCCAGACCGAGTCGTCCAACGACGACGTCGTGATCCGCTTCGCCGAGAAGGATGCGGTCCGGGTCGAGTGTCAGGATGGCTGCCTGAAGGTCAGCTTGTCGATCGTTTCGCTGAGCCGTTCGCCCCACCGCTGGAAGAATTTCCAGGTCCGGGCGTTCTACCGGCCGGAGTTGATCGACGGTCGGACGCTGCAGTTGACCCGCGACGGGGTCGTGCGGCTGACGGGAGAACGACTGAACACCAGCGCCCAGATCGCCTTGCGGGGCATCTTCAGCAAGACGTTTTCCAAGGAACACCCCTGGACGCTCACGCCCGAGGCC
This sequence comes from Thermoguttaceae bacterium, assembly GCA_039680305.1. Lineage (GTDB taxonomy): Bacteria > Planctomycetota > Planctomycetia > Pirellulales > Thermoguttaceae > JBDKTH01. The sequence goes on from JBDKTH010000753.1 coordinate 3,445, forward strand.
TTCCTCAACAATCCGCGGGTCGCGAAGGTCGGCGTGACCCAGTTCGTGATCGAGGATGGCTGGGTCGGCATGGCCCTGGGCCCGATCAATCCGAGCTCTCAGCCGGTGATCGCCCGTCGGCCGGAGAAGAAGGACGCCGAGTAGGAGCCGAACGAATCAGCGGTCCGGATTGCCCATTGTCCCGAGCAGCCCCAGGACCATGCTCCGTCGCTGGCCCATGGCGGCGAGTGTCGAGGTGGCGGCGCTGAAGAGGATCTGCGCCCGTACGAAACGGGAGGATTCCAGAGCCACGTCCGTATCCCGGATCTCACTCAGCGCGGAACTGACATTCTCTTCCATCCGTCCCAGGACCGTTTGGCTCGACTCGAGCGTGTACTTCTCAAACGCGCCGAACTCGGCTCGCGATTGGAGGACTTGTTCCTGAGCTGCGTCGAGGATCTCGATGGTCTTGGCGAAGTCGCCCTGGGCCAGGCTGGCGCTGCCGCCGCTGGCCAGATCGCTCAAGTGGCCTGTCTCGCCGCCGAGGGTCGCTGTGTCGATCCTCGGCACATTGAGCGTAGCGGTGTCGTTGACGTCGGGCGAGAGGACGAACGTCAGCGTGTCGGAGGGGATCAGGCGACGGGAATAGGACCCGATCCGGTTGATCGCGTCCAAGGCGGCGTCGATTTCGATCTGGTTGGTGCCCAGCGTGTCCTCGCTCAAACCGCTCTGGGCTGCCTCGACCACGTTGCCGCGGATCGTGTCGAGCAGCCCACTCACGCTGCCCAGGGCCGAGTCGGCGATATGGACAAGCGACACGCCGCGGCTGGCATTGTTGCTGGCCGCCTCGAGCGCGGTCAACTCGGCCTCGAGGCGTTGGGCTGCGATCAGCCCGGCCGGATCGTCGGCGCCTCGATTGATCCGGCGGAGCGTCGAAAGACGCTCGCCACTCTGGCTTAGTTGACTGGCGGCTCGCAAGAGGTTGTGCTGAGCGGTCAGATCCAGCCCGGAGAGATTGCTGCCGATACGCATACCAGAACCCATCTCGGATGCAGAGTCAGAGGAGCAATTCGCGATTACACGATGAGAAGAGGTGGCAAGGAAAGCATAGCATGGCCGCTTTCTCCGCCATATTGGGGGTAATACGCGACTTGTGGACCGGAAGGAGGGGGGCGTAGCCCGATGAGCACGTCGATTCCGCGGTGAAACCCGGAGCCCTTGATCTCAAATCTTCAGCACAACACCGCACTTCCCTTGGTTTGCCGGCCGGTTCTCGGCTATGATATGCGGCCAATGGGGCGGGAAAGGAGAAGCGGCCGATGCACGCAGTCTTCAGTCAGAATCACTTCCTGATCAAGGAGCAGCTTGGCCTGTTCCGGGCGGCCAATAACTACGACGTCTACGATCCGTCGTCCAACCAGAGCATTCTGGAATGCCGGGAACAGAACGTTAGCCGGCTGACCAGTTTTCTCCGCTTCGCCATTTGCCGTAGAACGGCGTTTGACATCGAGCTTCGCACGCCCGAGGGAGAGTCGGTGCTGCGGGTGCAGCGTCCGACGATGCTGCGGCCCCGGGTGACGGTGCGTGACGCGAAGGGACAACTCCTGGGCGAATTCCGCCAGCGGTTTGTCGCCCTGGTCGAGAAATACGACATCCTCGACCAGGCCCAACAGCCGCAGTACCTGCTGGAAAGAAGCCTGAGCGGACGGGAATTCCGGTTCCTCAAGAACGACAAGGAACTGGCGCACATCACCAAGAAATGGGCCGGCTTCGGACGCGAGCTATTCACCTCGGCCGACACCTACGAACTGAGCATTGCCGCGGAGGTGCAGGCCGACGACCCCGTGCGCATGCTGATGCTCGGCGCGGTGGTGATGATCGACATGCTGCTGTTCGAGTGACCTCGCGATTCAGGGAGGGATTGCGTAGTGCGGTGCCGAGCTTGCG
>JBDKTH010000857.1:0-1892 GCA_039680305.1 Thermoguttaceae bacterium
CTCGGTAATCAAGGTAGGGCGGTGCCGAGCTTGCGAGGCCCGCCAGATCCGGGGTGGTGCTATGGCGGGCCTCGCAAGCGCGGCACCGTCCTACCTTTTCGGGCTTTGTTCTTTCGTCCTTCTCTTCCGTCGAGATTGAACATAGCAAATCCCCTGGCCCAATTTCTAGCGTTTTAGTGGGCCACGGGACAAAAAAAACGCAGGCACGCTCCGCCGTGTCGCTGGCTTACTGTGGCGTGGCCGCGTGGCGCCCGGCGTGCACGCCAGGTGGTTGAAAGGAAGGGATCGCGCGGAGACGCGGAGGCGCGGAGAAGATGAGGAGACGAGCCAAGGGCTTGGGAAGGGACAAGGCCACTATTGGACCTTTCCGCAAAACACCGAAGTTCCCCTCACAATCTCCGCGCCTCCGCGGCTCCGCGTGGTCCCGTTCGCGCGGCCCGTTGTGCCTGGCGTTGTCGCGTTTTGGGCCTTTCCCCCTCTTCCATCCCTTGCACTCACTTCGTTTCGCGAAGGGGGAGCACGCCAGGTGGTTCAAAGGAAGGGATCGCGCAGAGACGCAGAGACGCGGAGACGCGGAGAAGAAGAGGAGACGGGCCAAGGGATTGGGATGGGGCGACGTGCAAGCCCGGTGCAATTCAAAGAGCACTGGCGCTCGCGCCAGTGGCGCCCGGCGGAGCGTGCCTGCTACTTTTCTTGAGACGTGGAACGGGACGTCAAGTTTAGCTATGATAGGGGGACACCCTAGAAGGAGTACGGACGATGCGTGGAATGAGCGTTTTGCTGGCGGTGGGCGTCGTGGGGGCCTGTTTGGAATCGGTTTCCCAAGGGGCGCCGGGCGAGCCGGAACAGTTGCGCTGCGAGGGCCTGGCGAACCCGTTGGGCATCGACCGGGCACAGCCGCGACTGTCGTGGGCGATTCCGCTGGGGGCCCGGGGGCTCGAGCAGGCGGCACGCCAGGTGCTCGTGGCCGACTCGGCCGAGGCGTTGGCCGAGGGGCGGGGAACGCTGTGGGACTCGGGCAAAGTCGCGTCGAACCAGTCGCAGTGGGTGTCCTATGCGGGCAGGCCGCTGGCCATGGGAGCCCGCTGCTGGTGGAAGGTCCGGGTGTGGGACCAGGCCGGCGCGGAGTCGCCGTGGAGCCAGCCGGCACACTTCAGCGTGGGACCGCTTTCGGCGGCCGACTGGAGCGGCCAGTGGATCGGCGCCGACTGGATGAAGAACAACGAGGGGCCGCTGCCCTGGCTGCGTAAGACCGTCGTGCTCGAAAAGGTCCCGGCCACGGCCACGGCCTACGTCTGTGCTTTGGGTTACTACGAACTCTACGTCAACGGCCAGAAGGTGGGCGACGACGTGCTCAGCCCGGCCGTGTCAGACTATGGCAAACGAGGGCTGTACCTGACCCACGACATCGCCAAATACCTCGTCAAAGGCAAGAACTGCATCGCCTTGTGGCTCGGCCGGGGCTGGTCGCTCGGCGTGCTCAAGAACGCGGGCACCGTCGGCCCGATGGTGAAGGCCGAGGTGAATCTGACGTTCGACGGGGCCGCAGAGCAGACAATCGTCACCGACGCCACGTGGAAGGCTCGCCCGAGTCACATCACTCCGCTGGGCAAGGGGATGAGCGGGAGTTATGGCGGCGAACGAGTCGAGGCGGAAAAAGAGATCGCCAACTGGAACGCGGCGGACTACGACGACTCGGGCTGGAAGGCCGCCGCGGTTCACCATCCGCCCACGCCGGTGATCGCCGCGCAGATGATGGAGCCGAACCACTTGCTCGACGAGATTCGGCTAGCCGGGGTTGAGCCCATCAAGGACGGACTGGTGCTCGACATGGGCCGCAACTATACCGGCTGGTTCGAACTGGCGGTGCCCGACGACGTGAAACGCGGGAC
>JBDKTH010000620.1:0-4355 GCA_039680305.1 Thermoguttaceae bacterium
GACTTCCGTACGCAACGCCTCCCCGACGCTGACGTCCCCCTGCTTGAGCGCCCGTCGCCACTTGGCCACTGGACCGATCCAGCCGTCCATCGCCTCACGCTGGGCCTTCGCCGTTGCCGGATACGGACGCGTCTGCTCCTTGTTGGCCTGTTTCGTCTGCTCGAGCTGCGCAGCGGTGAGTAGTTGACCTTTATACCACCGGGCCCCCATGGCCTTTTGGGCCGCGTCGTTGTTCGGCTGTGGCATGAGTACCTGACGCCAGTGGACCCGGCTCTCGGCCCACAGCCCATGTTCGCGGCACCAGGTGGCCAGGGTCTGTTGCCCCTCGGGCGTCCCGTCCAGGCGGTCTCGCATCTTCCGATACTCGGCCAGCTGCTGGTCGGCCGCCGCCAGGCGTTGGGCCTCCTCCACGGGCAGCCATCGCCCGTCGTGGAGCACCTCGCCGGACGACCAGTGGGCCAGCTGGCAGTCGGGATCCTGCTTGATCGCCTTCCACAAGAGTTCGCGACGCGCCTGGCTCTTGCCCGCCGCCCCGGCCCGCAGCGCGGCCTGCACGAGATCGGCCGCTTCCATCTTGTGGGCGACCGCGGCCGGCTCGGCCGGCGCGTCGGCCGCACCGACGCTCAACACCAACAACACCCATGTGGCTCCCACGGTTTCCATGCTCTGCTCCTTTTCAGCAAGAATCCGTAATCCGCACCTTGGCGTGTGGCCCGGCTCGGCCGCGGCACTTAATGTAGCAGTCTGCGCGCCACGAATACCTATCGGCTTTTTGCGGGCACATCCGGCACGACGGGTGATCGATTGCGACCAGATTGACAACACGTGTGGTCCGAACGACGCTCGTCGCCACGACGCGAGCCAGCCCCCACCGAGATTGAACATCGGCGTACCGCAGCGCCCCTTCCAGATAGCGCCATCCTCGGACGAATCTGCAAATATGTCAATAGTCGCGAGTGCTGTGTTGCGAATTTTCCGGCGAGGCCCCCTCCTTGCCGAAGGTCCCCAAGCGTTGCTCCATGGCAGGGATTGGTGCTGTATCTCCCTATCATGGCGGGAACGGCTTCTTTGACCCCCTCGCCACCTTCCTGAGGCAGCCAGCCAACGCAACTCTCGCTATCGCACGAGATTAGACCGAAACTTCCTTCAATTCAGCTTCGGCGTAGAGTGGCACCCGGCGAGAGGCCTACTCGCCGCCCTCGGCAACGCCCGCTCGCTCCAGGCGGCGGACAAACCGGCAGCCGACCATCACCAGGGGCGTGGCCGGTCGGCCGTCGGGACTCTTGTAGCTGACGTGGCTGGCCCGCTCTTCGATCTCTTCGACCAGCCCCGAGGCGTGCAGCAGCACCCGGGCACAGTGGACGACTTCCGCCCCAACAAAAATCATGTTCGGCGCCTGACCAAAGGCGACCGCCAGCGACGCGTAAGCGGGCTCGGCGGGCAGGAAGAAAGAGAAACCGGCTCGCGTCAGGTCATAGCACTGGACGTAGCCAAATCCCTCGTCCGGCGGCACGGGGCCACCGTCCCAGGGCGCGACCAGTTGCCGGGTCCAGAACCGATACCGCCGACGCCCGCGGCGATCGGATCGCTTCTCTTGGCGCAGAGCCGTCCCGGCCACCTGATGGATCAGTTGGTAGAAGCTGGCGTCGATCTGGGCGCTGCTACTCTTGGTTCTCATAGCACCTCAACCCCCTACCACTGTCTATAGCATAGGTTTTCTGGCAAATCCGTTCCCCCCCGGCGATCCAGAGCATCCGCCGGGCCACCACACAACCCAATCCCATCCTGGAGAGGGAGAAAAACCGGCTCGCCGACCCCCAAGCTCCTGTGAACCCTTGACCCGTTTCTGGCATCTTCACACAATGGAGTGTTTATCCGTGCCGCGGCCCCTCGGGCCGATCTCCGGCCCGGCCCATGTTCTTCAAGCTGTGAGAGCTCTCGATGTCTGTCACGAGTCAGGTTCCCGACGCCGCGGGGCGCTACGGGCCATTTGGGGGGCGTTACGTGCCCGAGACGCTTACTCGCGCCTTGGAGCAACTGGCAACGGAGTACGACAAGGCAAAGCTGGACCGGTCGTTCCAGGCCGAGCTGGATGACCTGTTGCAGCATTACGTTGGCCGGCCCTCGCCCCTCTACCATGCCGCCCGCCTGAGCCAGCGATGCGGCGGGGCCCAGATCTTCCTGAAACGGGAAGACCTCAACCACACCGGCTCGCACAAGATCAACAACACGCTCGGCCAGGCCCTGCTGACACGCCAGATGGGCAAACGCCGCGTGATCGCCGAAACCGGGGCCGGCCAGCACGGCGTCGCCACGGCCACCGCCTGTGCCCGCTTCGGCTTCCAGTGCGTCATCTACATGGGCGAGGAGGACATCCGTCGCCAGAAGCCGAATGTGTTCAGCATGCGGCTCTTGGGCGCCGAGGTCCGGCCGGTCAAGAGCGGCTCGCGCACCCTGCGCGACGCAGTGAACGAGGCCTTCCGCGACTGGATGAGCTCGGTCGAAGACACGCACTACTGCCTCGGCTCGGTGATGGGTCCGCATCCCTTCCCGCAGATCGTCCGCGACTTCCAATCGGTCATCGGCCGCGAGACCCGCGCCCAGTGCCTCAAGCAGCTCGGACGCCTCCCGGACCTCGTCGTCGCCTGCGTCGGCGGCGGGAGCAACGCGGCCGGGATGTTCTATCCGTTCATTGAAGACAAGAAGGTCGAGCTGCTGGGCGTCGAAGCCGGCGGCCGTTCCGGCAATCCGGGCGACCACGCCGCCACGCTCAGCTATGGCCAGCCGGGGATTCTCCACGGCATGTACACCTACGTCCTGCAGGACGAGGACGGCCAGACCTCCCCGGTCCATTCCGTCTCCGCCGGTCTCGACTACCCGGGCGTTGGGCCGGAGCACAGCTACTGGAAAGACAGCGGTCGGGTGACGTATACCAACGCCCGCGACGACGAGATCCTCGCCGCCTTCGACATGCTGGCCCGCTCCGAAGGCATCATGCCCGCGATGGAAAGCTCCCACGCGATAGCCAAGGCCATGCAACTGGCGTCCCAGCGAGGCCCCGACGACGTGATCGTCGTCTGCCTCTCCGGCCGCGGCGACAAAGACGCCCATGAGATCGCCAGGCTTCGCGGTGAAACTATTTGAGGGGAAATGACGAAGGCCGAAGGACGAATGACGAAGGAAGCACGAATACCTAAGCACGAAAAGCTCCCTTCGGACTTCGAGCTTCGTCCTTCCTTCGTCATTTTGCCTTTCGACCTTCGTCATTCCTTAGTCCTTCATCCTTCGTCCTTTCCCCGACTCCACGCCATGTCCAGCATCGAGCTCCTGTTTGAGCAACTCCGCAAATCAGGCCGCAAGGCGTTAATGCCGTTTGTCACGGCGGGGGACCCGGATCTGGCCTTTACCGCCGACGTGCTTCGGGAGCTGGTCGCCCGGGGCGCCAATATGTGCGAGTTGGGCATCCCGTACAGCGACCCGGTGGCCGATGGGCCGGTGATCCAAGCGTCCTACACCCGGGCGTTGGACAAACAACTCAAGCTGGCGGCGATTCTCGACATGCTCGCCCAGCTCACGCCCCAGCTGGCCGCGCCGGTGGTGACGATGACCAGCTACGCGATCATCTTCCGGCATGGGCTGGAGGCGTACGTGCGCGACGCCAAGGAGGCCGGCGTGGCCGGGGCGATCGTTCCCGACCTGCCCGTCGAAGAGGCGGGCCCCTTGGCCGCGGTTTGCCAGCGTGAAGATTTCAGCCTGATTCAACTCATCACTCCCACCACCCCGCGCGAGCGTGCCCGGCGAATCGCCGACCACACGACCGGGTTCATCTACTATGTCTCGGTTACGGGCATCACCGGCGAACGCACGGAACTGCCACCGGAAATCCTCGACAATGTCGCCTGGCTCCGCACGCAGACTCCGCTGCCGATCTGTATCGGCTTCGGCGTGAGCCGGCCCGAGCACGTGCGCATGCTGGCCCCGGTGGCCGACGGTCTGATCGTCGGCTCGGCGATCGTCCGCCGCGTGGCCGAGGCCGCCACCAAGCCCCGGGCCCAAGTCCTCCAAGAGATCGGCGACTATGCGGCCGAACTCCTGGCCGCCATGGCTTCGCAGTAAGCGAAGCAAACCAATACGACTAATGGGACTAATAGGTCCTATGGGTCCCATATGTCCTATTGGTCCAATACCGCTTCCGCATTTGCCAGTGGCACGACGAGGTTTGAGCGAGGCTTGCATCGGAATGCCTCCGACAAGCTTGGTTTTCTGGTGTCTTTTGGTTGTCGCTGGCTTCCCTGGGACCTGGTCTGACGCTTCGTCGGTCACTGGAGTCCGCTGACCGTCACCAGTGGCCGTCT
>JBDKTH010000333.1:0-2442 GCA_039680305.1 Thermoguttaceae bacterium
TGCCCCACGCCCGCCGTTGAGGAAGGTGATCGTCCGCGCCAGGTCAGCATTGATATTGGCTTCGTAACGGGCCCGGAACTGGGGCGTCCGGGAGTCGCGGGAGAGGACGGCCGCCTTGAGGGTGCCGGTGAGGAAGTCGAGGAAGAATACCGCCTCCATATCCTCATCGACGGGTCCGGTGGCGATCGCGAAATTCTGCACGCGATCGGTGGCGGTTGCATGCAAGGGGGTATCCGGCCAGAACCGCCCGACTCCCAACCCCACGAGTAATCCCAATAGCAGCCAGACGGGCCAGCCTCGTCTCAACACATATGGCATTGCAGAGCTCCTTCATGACGGTCCGAAAAGCAGCAGGCGTCAGTAGGCCGAGGGGGTTCCGACCGTTGGCCGGGCGTGACCAACCGGTCTCCAGTTCCACCGGCCCCGCAGTCTGCCATCATCTTAACGCTTCCTCGCGGCGATTTCCAGGTGAGCCCCAGGCGTGCAGGGACCGAGCGGTTCCAGATCGGGTTTAGAGGGTTCGGGGTTTAGAGGGTTCGGGGTTTGGAGGGTTCAGGGTTCAGGATTTCGCTTCATTACCCTGCCGGCTAAAAGGAGGAATCGCATGTCTACCGCTGACCTACTAAACATACCCCCCTTCGCTGAACCCTGAACCCTGAACCCTGAACCCTGAACCCCGAACCCCGAACGCGCCCTGCCTCGCCTCGCAACGCCACGTTGGGGGTGATCGGCGGAAAATCCCTTTCCCGGGCTCTTGCCAACCGACGAAAATCGGTCTATAAACGCCAAGCACAGGTCGTTGTTCCGCCAACAAGGGCAGATTCGCGAGAATGGATTCTCACGACGACCGCTCTCACCGCCGCTCACAGGCTTCGACCACGACTTCCACCAACTTTCTTCCTTCAGGCTGGGCGTAGTACGTTTCCAAGGAGCTAAACATGAAAACCATCAATGTGGCAATGATCGGGCAAGGCTTCATGGGCCGGTCCCACTCGAACGCATGGGGTCAGGTCGCCAAGTTCTTCAAGCCGCCGCTCAAGCCGGTCATGCACACCGTCTTCGGTCAGCCGGAAGAAAACCCGCAGATTTTCGCCGACAACTGGGGCTGGCAGAATGCCTCGACCGACTGGCAAAAGCTGGTCAACGCCCCGGAAATCGGCCTGATCGATATCGTCACGCCCAACTACATGCACGCCCCGGTGGCCAAGGCGGCCATCGCCGCCGGCAAGAACGTCTCCTGCGAAAAGCCGATCTCCGGCACCCTGGCGGACGCCCGCGAGATGGTCGAAGCGGCCAAGAAGGCCAACGTCAAGACCTTCGTCTGGTTCAACTACCGCCGCTGCCCGGCCGTCGGCTTGGCCCACCGGCTGATCAAGGAAGGCAAGCTCGGCGAGATCCGCCACGTGCGTGCGACCTACCTGCAGGACTGGGCCGATGAGAACGTGCCGCTCTTGTGGCGGTTCGAGAAGGAATGGGCCGGCTCGGGCGCCCACGGCGATCTGAACGCCCACATCATCGACATGACCCGCTTCGTCACCGGCCAGGACATCGTCGAGGTCTCCGGCGCGATCGCCGAAACGTTCATCAAGGAACGCAAGATCCCTGGCAATGCGACCGGCGCCGGCATCTCCGGCGGCACGGGCGGGGCGAAGATGGGCAAGGTGACCGTCGACGACGCGGTCCTTTTCCTCGCCCGCTTCTCCGGCGGGGCCATCGGCAGCTACGAGGCCGCGCGCCAGGCCACCGGCAACCAGAACCGCAACACGTTCGAGATCAACGGCACCAAGGGCTCCGTGAAGTTCGACTTCGAGCGGATGAACGAACTGCAGTACTACGATGCCACGCTGCCCCGGGTCGTCCAGGGCTGGAACACGATCATGTGCACCCACGGCGCCGACCACCCCTATGTGGCTAACTGGTGGCCGGATGCCCACACGATCGGCTACGAACACGGCTTCACCAATCAGGCCTACGATATCCTCCGCGTCCTGGCGGGCGAACAGCCTACGCTGCCGATTCCCGACTTCAACGACGCCTACCAGACCCAGCGGGTCCTGGAAGCGGCCTTGATTTCGGCCAACGAGCGTCGGGCCGTCAAGCTCGACGAGGTCTACTAAGAGATTCCACGCGAGCCTCTGTGGCTCGCCTCGAAGACGTCGCGACGTAGGGCGTCAGGGGCATACGGACCGTGCCCCTGACGCCCACTTTGTTTTGGGGCAAGCCTCTTACTCGCGATTGCTCCCGCCGCTGAAGCGGAGGATGTAGTACAGGAGCGTCAGGATCGACTGGAGGGTGGCCGCCACGTAGGTCATGGCCGCCGCACCGAGCACGCGGTTAACGTAGACCATCTGCTCCGGGTTGACGATCCCCAGGTCCACCAGTTGGGCCTTGGCCCGGCTGCTGGCATTGAACTCTACCGGCAGGTTGACCACCTGGAAGAAG
>JBDKTH010000252.1:0-2511 GCA_039680305.1 Thermoguttaceae bacterium
GGGATATAACCGTCGGTGATCAGCTCGCGCATCACCTCGTCCAAGGGACGAACGTCGCCCAGTTGGAACTGCTCACGCTCCATCACTTGGGCATCGCCCGCCTCGGTGTAGCCGGCGATCTCCACGCGGCTGCCGGCGTCGATCTGGGAAACGCCGAAGGCCATCACCTCGCGGCGCAAGTGGGCCGGCTCCCGGGCCGTGCAGATCAAGCCCGTGTAAGGGACCGAAAGCCGCAAGATGGCGATCAGTCGCTTGAACTGGTCGTCGCTCACCAGGCCCATCTCGTCGAGCTTCACGCCGCTTGCCGGACGCATGCGGGGGAAGCTGATCGTGTGCGGGCCGACGTGGTAGTGCTTCGACAGATGCAGGGCGTGAGACACCAGGCCCAGGACCTCGAACCGCCAGTCGTAGAGCCCAAACAGGGCCCCAATCCCCACGTCATCGGCGCCGGCCTCCATCGCTCGGGCCACGCCGTCCAATCGCCAGAGATAGTCGCCCTTGCGGGTATTCTTGGGATGGAGTCGGGCGTAGGTCTCGTGGTGGTAGGTTTCTTGGAAGATCTGGTAGGTGCCGATCCCTGCCTCTTTAACCGTGGTGTAGCCGGCATGGTCCAGGGGGGCCGCATTGATGTTCACGCGGCGAATGTTGCCATTGCCGACCCGAACACGGTAGACCTCGCGCACGCAATCGGCGATATACTCCGGGCTGTAGTGGGGATGCTCGCCAAAGACCAGGATCGTTCGCTTGTGTCCTTTGGCCAGGAGGGCTTCGATCTGGGAACGGAGCTCGTCGCGCGAGAGTGTGCGGCGGATCGCCTCGCGGTTGGAGCGACGGAAGCCACAGTACGCGCAGTCGTTGGTGCACTCGTTGCCCACGTAGAGCGGGGCGAACAGCACGATCCGGTTGCCGTAGACGTCGCGTTTCAACTGCCGGGCGGCCTCAAAAATCTCTTCCACCAGGGCCGGATCCTCGGCGCTCAGGAGCGCGGCCGTCTCCTCCAGTTGTAGCGGCTCTTTGGCCATGCTCTTGGCGATCACGTCGCGGACTTCCGCCGGGTCGGCCTTGCGATCGAGCAGGCCGAGCAGGTAGGGTTCGTCGATGAAATCGTAGCCGCTCGCACTCAGTTTCGTCCTATCCGCAACCCAAGCCATTCCACACGCTCCACCCCGGCCGCACGCGGCCGGGCTAAACGATCAAAGAATCAGGATTCGTCCACCAGATTGATCTGGTGATAACCATGGTTCGGCGAGTCGCCCCGGCCGGTGCCGACCTCCCGGCCAATCGCCCGGATCCGGGCCCGGATGCATTGGTTGCACGCCTGGGCTGTCTCGTGGATACAGGCCTTGTTCGGGTAAATCTCGTAGTGAATGCGGTACTCGGGCGGGGTCAGGTTGGGCATGATGATGTTCGCCCCACGCACCAGGCCAAGCTCGCGACCGTTGCGCGTGTTGATCGTGGCCAGCGCGGTCGTGCTGGGAATGTTTGCCCGAGGGCACACCAACCGCGTCAGGGCAATCACCTTGTAGGTCATCAGCTCACTGTTGGGCACCTGCTCCCCTTCGGGGGCCGATTCCCAAGTGTCCTGCTCGCCCAACGGAGTCTGCGGGTTGGGCAGGAACGGACCGCAGCCGATCATGTCCAGGTCCAACTGCCCGAACAGCTCGATATCCCGGGCCAGGTCGTCGTAGGTCTGCCCGGGGATGCCGATCATCACGCCGCTGCCGACCTCGTAGCCCAATTCGCGCAGGCGCCGGAGGATGGGAAGCCGATCGGTCGGCCCGTCAGGCCGCGGCGGATGGATCCGATCAAAGAGCGCCCGGTTGGACGTCTCGAACCGCAGCAGATAGCGGTCGGCCCCGGCGGCCCGCCAGGCGGCCAGGTCTTCGTCGCTCCGTTCGCCCAGACTGAGGGTCACGGCCAAGGAGGTCTCGGCCTTGATCCGCCGAATGACGTCGGTCATCCACTCGGTGCGTGTCAGGGGATCTTCGCCCGACTGAAGGACCACGGTGCCATAGCCCAGGGCGACCGCCTGACGCACGCAATCGAGGATTTCCTCGGCCGACATCCGGTAGCGGGTCACCTGGTCGTTGGGCGCACGCAGGCCGCAATACGCGCAGAGTCGCATGCAGTAGTTTGAAAACTCGATCAGCCCGCGGAGATGAACCTCTCCGCCGACGTGCGATTGGCGCGTGGCGTCGGCCATTCGCCAAAGCTCGGCCAGGCTCGCCGCATCGGTTTCCCGTAGCCAGGTGACGATTTCGCGGTGGTTCATCAGGCGTTAACTTCTATTTCCCCGAAATGGTGATTCCACACATCTGCGGTGAATTATAACACATGCCGCCGACAATATAGAGAGGGGCTCACACGATGCAGGCCCTTTTTCGCCTCGAAACCGGCCCCGCACTCTGGACCGCCGGCTTAGGATGCCAGTGGCTCAACGTCTTCCGGGTGGTATTACACCATCTTTCGGGCGGTCGTCGACGATCAAACTGCCTAGAATATCAGAAATGG
>JBDKTH010000355.1:0-3814 GCA_039680305.1 Thermoguttaceae bacterium
CGGAGAGCGGCTCGCAGGTCATCGCGTTGGATGGCGATGTGGCCACCGACGACGCGGCCACGATGATCGCCCGCAGCGCCGGAGGCGGGATGGCCGCGATGCTCGATGAGGACTTTTCCGCGGCCCCGATGGGGTCGGGGATTGGGCAGTTGGGGGCGTCGCCGCTGGGGCCGACCGCGCCGGTCGCCGGTCCGGTCGGTGGTCCGGTGCCCATGCTGGATCCGGCATTGGCCGCACAGATGGCCCTGCCGGAAACGCCCTACTCGGTGTTGCAGGTGGTCGGCCTGGCCGCCTGCACGCTCTTGCTCATGTTCGGTGGGATGATGGCGTACGACCTGTTGCGCAACATGTGGAGTTGGAACGCCCCGTACACGGTCAATAGTTCGCTGATGGATTGGATCCTCAGCCTCGTCGGATAATCGGATAATCGTCGTAGTGATCGAAGGGGCGACGATTCGAAAGGAGTCGAATCCATGATGGCCTTCCGCCTGCTGTCGCTGTCGGGCAGCGTGACGGCGCTGGTATTGCTCTCTGGCTGCACGGTCGTTTCCACGTCCCAGTGGACTGGGATGAAGACCCAGGTCGATTCGCTCGCCGAGCAAAACCGCACGCTGACCGCCCAGCTCGACAATCTCCAGGTCCACGCCCGCAACACCGAAGACAAGCTCATTCGCGCGGAGCAGGATTTGGCCCTGCGCGAGGAGCAGCTGGGCCTGGACCGCAAGCAGTTGGCCAACTTCCGCAACGAGCGGGAGCAGTTGCATCATCAATTCCAGGAAGTCGTCAACCGTCGTGCGCCGCTGCCACCGGAGGTGAGCAGTCGGCTGGCGGAGATGTCGAGTCGTTATCCGAGCCTCAAGTTCGATCCGCAGACCGGGATCAGCAAGCTGGACACCGACATCCTCTTTGACTTCGGCACCTCGGAACTCAAGCCGGGCGCGGAAAAGATGCTCGGGGAACTGGTCGACGTGCTCAAACAGGCCGAAGCCCAGGATCTGAAGATCATGGTCGTCGGGCACACGGACGACAAGCAGGTGGCCAAGAAGCCGGCCCGGGACCGGTTCCGCAACAACTTCCACCTCAGCACGGAACGGGCCCTGGCCGTCTCCGAGATCCTGTCGCGGCTCGGCTTGCCCGAGGAGCGGATGGGCGTGGCCGGTTTCGGCGCCAGTCAGCCGATCGCGCCGAACCTCAGTGCGGCCGACCGGCAGAAGAACCGCCGCGTGGAACTGTTTGTGCTGGCTCCCAACGTTCCGGTAGTCGGTTGGGCGGAAACGACCCCCAGCCTGTATTAGGCCGCCGCGCACTCCCCTGCCCCGGCCTCTGCCATGGTAGTCGCCGGTTGCACGGCGAGCGAGCCTTTCTTGGGAAAAACTTCCACTCCGTTGAGGGGGAGAATTGTGGAAAGCCTCGCGTGGTGCATTGCAAATTTTGCGACGCGGCCGATGTCCACAACTGCAAGCAGCATCGCACGTTACGAACAGGACGGAAAACGTAAGTCTTCTAGTAAGAAAGAGGGGGTGTGTTGCATAATTCCCCTTGTTCATCCCTCACGTGGCTGTTTGGGACCCCAATTCCGAGCCACCTGGGGGTAGGATGTATCAACGAATCCCCGAGCCTGTCTCAAGACGCCGTGGCAGCGATTCCCTCTCCCTCCGGAAGAGGGTTAGGGTGAGGGGAATCGCCATGGATCCGACGATCGACAATCGTGTGCCACTGCTTGCCTGGAGGGCAAGCGGTGGCACACCGCGCCGCGGGTGCGTCTTCTGAACAACCGAGTTGTCAAAGATCAAAGGGCGAGCGTTTTAGCTGCCAGGAACGAGCTTAGCAGATCGGCTGGCCCAATTTCTAGTCTTTGTCTCTCTGACTCGCAGCATCCGTCATCTGATTCTTGTCCGACTTTCATTGCTTCGTGTCGGCGCTCGCGGCAGGACGGGGATTTGCCTTGTTGAGGCCGCAGGTCACCCCGGCACAGAAGACGGCCTTGTCCCGATCCGTCTGGATTTTCCCTAAGACCTGATCCGCCCGGGCGACGTCTCCCGCCTCGCCAAGGCAGGTACCAAGAACTTGCCAGCCGATCGCACTGTCCGATTTTCGGACGACAGCCATGGCGTCATCCCAGGCGTCCGTCCGCGCAAAGACGCAAATGGCAAGCGGCATCGTCGTGAACTCCCCGAGGCCGTGCTGGACCAACAGGTCGCGACTGCCCGAGGCTTTGGCGGTGCGCACGAGTTCGATGGCCGCCGAACGCTCGCCAAGCTCCAGGTAGAGGGCCGCTATCAGCAACTCGTTTACCGCTCGCTGGAATCCGATTTCGCTCGGGATGGCGCGGGCGCTCTCCAAGGATCGGGCAATCGCTCGCTTGCAGCGATCCCGATCCCCGGCTCGGAAGTGCCCCCAGGCGATCTGCCGCCAGGCCGAAGCACGATTGAGCGGATTGGTCATCCCGGCCGCCTTGGCCTCTTGCTGATCGAGCGATGTGCCCTCGAGTGCCACGTCGGCGAATAGGGCGGCCACGTCACGAAAGCCATCGAGAGAACTCTTCGCCGCTGGCGAGCGTGGTTCGCGTCGGCCTTCGGCACGACACTTGGCGATCAGCGTTCGCGCCTCCTCCTTGGCTTCCTCGTCCTCCTTCGAGACTGCGACCACACGGGCAAGGCTTCGAGTCGCTTCCTCGTACTGCCCCGCCTTCGCCTGAGTCTCTGCGAGCCGACGCCACGCCGCAGAGATTGTCTCGGGATCGCGGATTCGGCGGATCGCCCCCTCGGCTCCGGAAAAGTCGTGCTCTCGGGCCTGGATCGTGGAGACTACAAAGAGAGAGCGATCCCGAGGGCTGGCCGTGGTTTGGTCGGGGAACTCCGTGGGCACTCGGCCCGTATCCAGCGATTCGGCCCAGCGGATTGCCGTTTCGAACTGACCTGCATAGGCCAAGGCCATGGCAAGAACGATCCGACGACTAGCCCGGTCTTCCGGCGTCCCGTCCTGGATGGCGAGGACAAAGTCCTTGGCCTCGCGAATCCGTCCCATCCGGACGTACGTCTCACAGAGGATCACCCGTGCGGTCGATAGCTCCATTTCCTCTTTTGGGTTGCTGCTTTTCCGCGGGTCGACGTTGTTCATCTTGGCGGCGTAGGCTTCGGCTCGCTGAAACCACGTGGTTGCCAAGCTGGTTTCCGCCCCCGGAGCCCTCGCGTCAGAAGCAGTTGGACGCTCGGCGGCCTCGCACCAACCGCTGAGAACGACCATCAGGCACACAACGAGTCTGCACATGTTTCGGATTCCCGCTTGCAGCGGCGCACCCTTATGGGTTTTGACGAACAAGATCGGCAATCAAGTAGGGCGGTGCCGAGCTTGCGAGGCCCGCCACTCGGCTGCCACGGATCTGGCGGGCCTCGCAAGCTCGGCGCCGCCCTACCTTACTGCCTTACCGATTTTGTTCGTCAAAACCCCTAAGCGGTGGCCTCGGTTTTCGAGCCGCCATGGTGTCCACGAGAACGCCCCACGGATGGCGGGCTTTGCGTCCATTATAGGCCGAGTTCCGCTCAATAAGAAGCCCACGCCGTGTGCCAGGAATCAGCCTACCAAAACGGCTGGCCCAATTTCAACACGATTTGGCTTGGCGGAGTTCGGGAAGGACGAAGGACTAAGGACGAAGGACTAAGGAAGGACGAAGCACGAAGGACCGATGGCGGCACGACGCTATCCCCTTCGGGCTTCGGCTCTTGGCAATCTCTGCGGCCCTTGGCGTTCGACTTCTTTGGCCGCCTCTCGCTCGGCGTAAACGCTGCCCCCTCATTCTTCCCGTGGCTCAAAT
>JBDKTH010000526.1:0-7087 GCA_039680305.1 Thermoguttaceae bacterium
AACTTGCGACGCAAGCTGCCGACGTAACTGGTTTATAGTCCGTCGTTTACTGCGATGCGAATCGCCCGAAAATTCGCAACACACCACGTGAGGCTTTCCACAATTCTCTCCCTAAACCTGGTGGGAAGGATCGCGTCTGTCAAAACCCTACAGGATGATCATGAAGTAGACGAGGATGCCGATGACCAGCGCGACCAGGCCGAAGAGCGCGGCCATCACCTGAGGGCTGAGTTGTTCCGAGACCTGATCGTGATGCGGCTCGAGGCCCTCGCCGAAATCGTGGTCGCACCATTCGCAGTGACGCAAGTACTGCGGCACGAACGGCTCGTCGCAGGTTGGGCAGAGGAGCAAACGACGACTCGCCTCCAGGGAATCCGCGTCGCCCGAATAGTCCTTGTCGGCCTGGGGAAAATGGGTTCCCGAGGTCTTGCAGACCGGGCAGACGGTCACCCGGCGCTGGCCGCATTGCGGACAGCGGGGCCAGGCGTCGGGCTCGCCCGGCGTGGCGGCTGCTTCGGCCGACTCGGCCGCCTCGGGCTGTTCCTCCTCCTGCTGGGCGCGGGCGAACAACTCGTCGTCGAATTTTTCAGCGACCTCTCGGGCCGCGGCCACCTGGTCTTGGTGAACGGCGACCGAAAACGGCGACGGGAGCCCGATGGGGTCGGTGCCCGTCTGGCCCGGAACAAGCTCCTCGACGACAACCCCTTCGATCCCGGCCTCGACGAGCCGCTCGGTCAGTTCGTTCGCCTCCGGCGCGGTCCGCGCTTGGTAGATCACGCTGAAGTCTTCTCGCATGGGTGGTCTCCTTCCGGCTGAGGGTGCACGCCCGACGCAATAATCCTATACCAGCCCTGACCCGTGACAAACCCACTCGAAGTGGTCGTCGGTTCGCCTGGAGGGCAGATCCCGGGGGTCTGGGGGCAGAGCCCCCAGGTATGCTTCCGCCGGATGAACCAAGAGAAGTTCCTCCGGCAGTGGCCCAAAAAAACCTAGAAATTGGGCCAGCCGATCTGCTATGTTCAAGCCTGGAGGCATAGGACCGTGCGTACTCGAACCCTTAACAACTCGACCTGCGAAACGCCTGCCCGCCGGGCCGTGCGCCCGACGTCCAGGCGGTGGCGGCCGTGCGCGGCCCCTGTGGCCATCCGAGAATCGCGGTTGTGGCACCGGGAGACGGACCGTTTGCGACATAGCTCTCCAGAGTTAGCGAGTTACGGTTTTTCGAATCGTCGTAACTACTTTGGTATCAGTGGGTTGCGACTTTGTCGATTGTTCGAGATTTTCGGCCGCAGACGAAGTCGCGGCGCACGATCGAAACGGCGATACACCTTTGAGGGGTTGGATGAAAGGCGTCTTGTGTCAGGCCCGACCCTTGGCCACGTCGCGGTTGGTGAGCAGGGCAGGGCCGACAGGGGTTCTCGGCAGTGGCCGGCGATCCCCCCGTTTCTTGGCAAACCATTTTGGGCGGATTATAAAAGACCCGGCGTGCCGGCGCTGTCGGACGCGACGGAAGCGACTTCTGCCACTGGGTTTCATTGAGCGAGGACAGCCATGAAAGGTGTTTGCTTCTCCGGGCGAGCGGTCAACTTGGCGTGCGTCGGCGTCTTGATGCTCTGCGGCTGGGCAACGGCCGCCATGGCAGAAACGCCCCGCGTGCTGCCGGCCGGCCAGCTTCCCCAGGACCGGCGACTGGGCGAGTTGAAAACCTTGAACGGCTATTTCCCCTTCACCCCACCCACCTCGCCGGATGCCTGGGCTCGGCGTGCCGAGCGAGTGCGCCGGCAACTCCTGGTGGCCACGGGCCTGTGGCCGATGCCCAGCAAAACCCCGGCCAACCCGGTCGTGCATGGGCGCGTTGACCGCGACGGCTACACAGTAGAACGTGTCTACCTGGAAAGCTTCCCCGGCCACTTCGTCACCGGCAACCTCTATCGGCCCAAGGGACGTAGCGGACGCCTGCCGGGCGTGCTGTGTCCGCATGGCCACTGGCCCAACGGACGGTTTTACGACTGCGGCGAAGACAAGATCCGCCTGGAGATCGTTGCCGGGGCCGAGCGATTCGAACGGAGCGGCCGCCATCCGGTCCAAGCCCGGTGTGTCCAACTCGCTCGCATGGGGTGCGTGGTGTTCCACTACGACATGGTGGGCAATGCCGACAGCGTCCAGTTGGCCCACTCGCCACGCCTCCGGCCCGAGATGAACACGCCGGAGAACTGGGGCTACTTCAGCCCACAGGCCGAGCTCCGCCTGGAAAACATGATGGGCCTGCAGACCTATAACTCGATCCGCGTACTGGACTGGTTCAGCGAATTGGCCGACGTGGACCCGAAGCGGATCGGCGTGACCGGCTGCAGCGGCGGGGGCACCCAGACCTTCGTTCTCTGTGCCCTGGATCCTCGCCCGGCCGTGGCCTTCCCGGCGGTCATGGTCTCGACGGCCATGCAAGGCGGCTGCACCTGCGAGAACGCCTGCTACCTCCGCGTCGGCACGGGCAACGTCGAGTTTGCCGCCCTGTTCGCCCCACGCCCCCTGGGGATGACCGCCGCCGACGACTGGACCAAGGAGATCGCCACCAAAGGCCTTCCCGAGCTGAAGCAGCTCTACAAGATGCTCGGCGCGGAAACGCTGGTGATGGCCAAGCCGCTCGTCCACTTCCCCCACAACTACAACTATGTCTCCCGGGCCGTGATGTATCCGTGGATGAACAAGCACCTGAAACTCGGCCTCCGGGAGCCGATCGTGGAAGAGGATTTTGTGCCGCTGTCAGTCGCCGAGATGACCGTTTGGGACCAGTCCCATCCCAAGCCGGCCGGTGGACCGGAGTACGAACGATCGCTGCTGCGATGGATCACCCAGGACAGCGACAAGCAAATGGCCGCCCTGGTGCCGACCGATGCCACCTCGCTGGCCCGATACCGGGAGATCGTCGGCGGGGCTTTGGACGCGATGATCGGACGCCGCCTGCCTGAGGCGGGAGCCACCCAGGTTGTCACCTCCCAACTGCCGCCTCGCGGCGATTACCGCCTGACCGGGCTGCTTATCCGATACTCGGCCGAAGGGGAAGAAGTCCCGGCGATTCGCCTGGAGCCCAAGCAGTGGAACAAACAAGTCGTGGTCTGGGTCGACCCGTTGGGCAAACAGGGCGCTTTTGGCGACGACGGGCTGCCCAAACCCGCCGTGCGCAAGCTGCTTGACGCGGGGATGGCCGTGGTGGCGGTCGACCTGTTTGGACAGGGGGAATTTACGTCCGATGGCAAGCCGGTGACCCAGCAGCGACTGGTTGACAAGGACAAGGGCTACGCCGGTTACACCTACGGGTACAATCCGCCGCTGTTCGTCCAACGGGTTCACGATCTCTTGTCGGTGATCGCCGCCCTGAAACAGGGCGACACGCCGGCCGAGAAGGTTCACCTGGTAGGCTTGGGTGGTGCCGGACGTTGGGTGGCCGTGGCCCAAGCCCAGGCGGGCGAGCGGATTGACCGAACCGTGGTCGACACGGGCAACTTCCGTTTCGCCAAACTCACGGCCCTGGACGATCCCGATTTCCTCCCCGGCGGCGCCAAATACCTCGACCTGCCCGGTCTGCTGGCCTTGTCGGCCCCACGGGCCCTCTGGCTCGCCGGCGAAGCCTCCCACCCGCCCGTCGTCACCGCCGCCTACAAGGCCGCTGGTCAGCCTAACCGCCTGACCCTGTTTACCGGCGATCCCTCGGCCCAAGCCGCCGCCGCGGTGGAGTGGCTGGTGCGGTAGAAGGACGAAGGACGAAGGACGAAGGACGAAGGACGAAGGACGAAGGACAAAGGACAAAGGACAAAGGACAAAGGACAAAGGACAAAGGACAAAGGAAGGACGAACGGGCTGCTCGTCGCGCAAACAAAAACGGTGGGACCACGAAATTCGCGGTCCCACCGTTTCCGATACCGGCGGGGTAAATGATTGGGTTATTTGGGCTTCATGGGCTTCAAGGCCGTATGGCTAATGCGGCTGCCGGGGCCACGCATGGCACAAGGAGCGGCGGTGTGAGCCCAATACTGTACTAGCTTCGCCAACTGCACATCAATCGAGTGCTCAAACTGACGAAAGGAAGCTGACTCCACCACCACTAATCGCTCGTGAGGCTCTGTCTCATTGCCTTTCTTGCGGCAACGATTGGCCTCGTGCCCTTCGTTGTTCATGATATTCCCCATTGGCAGACCGCCCAGAAGTAGCCCCAGAGACGCTTCGTTTCGGGAAAGTTTTGGGTCCCAATGACCTTTCGAACGAGGCTGGTCTCTGAGCACAACTGCATTCTATACGAAGGACACCATGGGCCAGTTCTGGTTCATCAGGAATAGTTGGAAAAAAAGACCTCGAATGAGACGTCTTGAGACTTCCCCGAGGCCCGCCCGTGCGGCTTGGGGCAAGCAGCAATCCGGGAATTGCCAACCAGTTGTGTGTGGCACGCCCTGTTCAACCTGGGAGATCGGTCATTTTTCGCACCCTCGATCCGACCCTGGGAATGAAAAGGTGCCGGCGGCCCGGGACCTGTTGGCCTTCTCCGCAGCGGGACACTTTTGGGCAGCCAGGCGCTTTGCCATCTCGGCCACCGGTTACCAATTTGGCAGACTCCGGGAACGGTATCCCCGTCTCGACGATCCTCAGACTGCCTTGGATCGGGCAATTCCTTCCTGGGCGGGCAGTGGAGGTGATCGCCGACCGGTCTTCATCCCCCCTGGTGTGGAGCTGCGTGGCTGGCCCTGTGAATGGTCTCGCCTGCGGGAAGCTTCTGCTGCAGAGGGGATTGGAGGGACTTGCCGGTTGACCGATCTTGCCCGTTTTCTGGCGTCTACCTATAATCCGCGCCATCGGGAGGATGG
Organism: Thermoguttaceae bacterium; assembly: GCA_039680305.1. Classification (GTDB taxonomy): domain Bacteria; phylum Planctomycetota; class Planctomycetia; order Pirellulales; family Thermoguttaceae; genus JBDKTH01. The sequence goes on from JBDKTH010000526.1 coordinate 4,857, forward strand.
AAAGAAACCGGAAGAACCGTTTGTGGCGATGGGGCGTAGGATCAGCGGTTGCCGCGAGATTGCGGAATGGGAAACCGGCTTGGCCGCAAGGCCGCCGGCGTGCATAATGGATGCACCGAACGCACCGCCAAGGCGGGCGCCCCAGTCGGTACCGCCGGGCGACGTTGCCGCTAGTCGACAAGGTTGCTCGAAAACGACACGCGTCGCCCAATCGCACCGGGCTGTTGTGGCCTGGACGCGACACCTTTTCGGCGTCTGACAACCATTCGGCACAGGCGCTACAAGAGGTGAAACGACGCGTTTCGATACGACTAGGGCGCTGCGGCTTTGGCTGAACCCGCCTTGGACGGCATGACGATGAGACGACTGCTAACACTGAAGCAGCAACCCTCGTCGCCCGTCCAGGAAGCGTGCGTAACGTAGAGTTGAAACAGGACGGCAACGACTCTTCTCTGGGAGAACTAGGATGCAGATCTACGGTCCGGCTCAGTTGCATGGAGCCCAAACCATCGGCGCCCCGCACACATCTCGGCTGTCGAAGCCGCAGGCGCCCGCTCAAGCCGGCTCGATCCAGGATGAACTTCAGATCTCCGATGCGGCTCGCCTGGTCGACCAAGTCAAGGAACTGCCCGATATCCGGCAGGACCTCGTCAATCGGATTCGTTCGCAGATCGCCGCGGGCACCTACGAGACATCCGACAAGCTCGACGGGGCTATGAACCGCCTATTGGATGAAATCGGGTAACCCTCGATGCCGAAGGACTTCTCGCTGCGAGCCGTCCCTGTCAACCGCTCTCCATGGGAGCAATTCACCCAGTTCCTGGAGAGCCGTGGCAAGCGAGTCACCCGGCAACGCCAGAAGATCGTTGAACAGGTCTTCAGCCACCACGACCACTTCGACGTCGATGAACTCATGGACCACCTGCGCGACCTGATCGCGCAGGGCGAGGTCAGCCGGCCAACCGTCTATCGAACCCTGGGAGAGCTGGTCGAGGCGGGGCTATTGCGGCAGATGATGCTCGGCGGCCGCAGCGTCTATGAGCACGAATACGGTTATCCCAGCCACGACCATCTCCACTGCCAGGTCTGCAACCGCCTCATCGAGTTCCATAGCGATGATCTGGAGCGGATCCGCGACGCCGTCGCTCGAGAGCACTGCTTCAACGTGCTCAGCCACCGCATGTTCGTCACCGGCATTTGCGCGGAGTGCCGGGCACGGACGGAGAAGCACGAGCAGGGAAAAGCCCGAATGACGAAATCCAAAATGACGAAGGGATGACCAAAGGCCGAAGCACGAAGGCGTTGGGCACTTCTATCCGCAACCCCATTCGTCATTCGCGATTTTTCTCTTCTTCTGCGGCCTCACACCTTCACTTCCCCATCCAATTCCGCCGGCGGATACTTCGCCCGGATCGGAGCGATCACTTCGGCGAGGAATTCGTCGACCTGCTCCGGGGCACGACCGACGAATTTGGCCGGGGCGAGCGATGCCTTGAGATCGAGTTTAGCAAAGGCCGGATCGGTGGCCAGCCGCGCCAGGAGGTCGTTTGGGCCGCCTTCCTGCTTGACCACGGCGGCCGCGGCCTGACTGTGCTGGCGGATCCGTTCGTGCAGCTCCTGGCGGTCGCCGCCGGCGGCCACGGCGTCCATGAGGATGTTCTCCGTGGCCATGAAGGGGAGTTCCGCCTCGAGATTCTTGGTGATCCCTTTTGGGTCGACCACCAATCCCGAGGTGACGTTCCGGCAGAGGATCAGCACGGCGTCGGTCGCCAGGAACGACTGCGGGAGAACCAGCCGACGGTTGGCGCTGTCGTCCAGCGTGCGTTCGAACCACTGGGTGGCGATGGTCATTGCCGGGCTCGATTCGAGGCTGATCACGAACCGGGCCAACGAGCAGATCCGCTCGCTCCGCATCGGGTTCCGCTTGTAGGCCATGGCGGATGAGCCGATCTGTTCCTTCTCAAATGGCTCTTCCACCTCTTTGCGATGCTGCAAGATCCGGAGGTCGGTGGCCATCTTGTGGGCGCTCTGGGCGACGCCTGACAGGACGGCCAGCACCTGGGAGTCGATCTTCCGCGGGTAGGTCTGGCCGGTGACCGGGTAAGCCTCGGCAAAACCGATCTTCTGGCAGATCAGCTCGTCGAGCCGCCGCACTTTGGCGTGATCGCCGTGAAACAGTTCCAGGAAGCTGGCCTGGGTGCCGGTCGTCCCCTTCGAGCCGTGGGCTTTCA
>JBDKTH010000374.1:0-7413 GCA_039680305.1 Thermoguttaceae bacterium
AGCGACGGCGGCCAGAACGCCGGCCTGAGCCCTGAGGCGGCCATCAGCCTGGCCCAGGAAGCCAAGATCCCGATCTACACCGTCGGCGTTGGCTCGGATCAACTGCCGATGCACGTGCGCGTGTACAAGCTGGAAACCCTGCCGCGAGCCTATCCCGGCGATCCCTACACGATCACCGGCCTGATCCAGGCACAGGATCCGTCCCGCAAACTGGCTGGCAAGCCGGTCACCGTGCAACTGCTCACGCGCAAGGCCGGCGAAAAGGCCGTTCCGGGAAGCGGAACCCTGGTCGATAGCCGGCAGGTGATCCTCGGTGGTGACGGCGAGTCGGTGCCTGTCAAGTTCGAGATCACCCCCAAGGAAACCGGCCGCCAGGTCTATTGCCTGCGCGTCGAGTCGCCCCCAGGCGACCGCGATCCGCACGACAATTTCCGCGAGGCCGAGGTGGAGGTCGTCGACCGCAAGGATCGGGTCCTGCTGTTGGCCGGTGGACCGACCCGAGAATACGGGTTCCTCCGTCCGCTCCTGTTCCGCGACAAGTCGATGGTCATCGACATCCTGCTCGAAACGGCCCAACCTGGCATTTCTCAGGAAGCCAACAAGATCCTCGACCGTTTCCCGAGCACGCGAGAAGAACTCTACTCCTACGACTGCATCGTGGCTTTTGACCCGAACTGGAAGGCCCTCAGCCAGGAGCAGATCGACCTGTTGGAAAGCTGGGTGGCCGAACAGGCCGGGGGCCTCGTCGTCGTCGCCGGGCCAGTCTACATGGGTGAGGCGGTCAACGGCTGGGTGCAAGATCCGGCGATGGCCAAGATCCGCGCCCTGTATCCTGTGGAATTCCAGCGGCGGGTCTCCGTCCTCGAGACCTCCGCCCCTTGGAACAAGGAGCCGTGGCCGCTCGACTTCACTCGCGAAGGTCTGGAGGCCCAATATGTCTGGCTGGCCGATACGGAAACCGCCAATCAACAGGCCTGGGCCAGCTTCCCGGGCGTCTACAGCTACTATCCGGTGCGTGGCCCGAAGTCGGCGGCAACCGTGCTCGCCCGTTTCTCCGACCCGCGCACCGGCCAGGCCGGCGAGCGGCCCGTCTACCTCGCCGAACAGTTTTACGGTTCGGGCCGGGTGTTCTACCTGGGCAGCGGCGAGATGTGGCGGCTGCGTCAGGTGAACGAAGGCTACTTCGAACGCTTGTATACCCGCCTGATTCGCCACGTCGGCCAGGGCCGCCTCCTGCGCCAGTCCAGCCGCGGCGTGTTGATGGTCGGGCAGGATCAGTACCAGGTCGGCGGCACCGTGGAGATCCGGGCGCAGTTGACCAACGCCCAGCTTGCTCCGCTGGTCGCTCAAACAGTTCCGTTGCAGGTCTTCCAGCCCGGCGGCAAGGTGCAGACGATCACGCTTCGCCCCGATCCGAGTCGCGGCGGCACCTATGCCGGCCAGTTCACCGCATTGGACGAGGGCGATTACCGCCTGGAACTCCTTGTGCCGGAGAGCACCGACGAGCGGCTCACCCGGCGGATCCAGGTGAGCATGCCCGACGTGGAGCGTCAGAACCCGCAACGGAACGCCAAGCTCCTCACGCGGATCGCCGACGGCACGCAAGGCAAGTACTACGCCGACTTCGCCGCCGCGATCAACCCGCAAGCCTCCGACCCGCTCGTCAGCAACCTCAAAGACCGCACCAAGACCGTCGTCGTCACCGCCGCCCCCGATCCCCAGTGGGAGCAAACCTGGATGCGTTGGCTAATGTACATCCTGGCCGGCCTGTTGTTTGTCGAGTGGACGATAAGGCGACTGCTGAAGCTGGCGTGAAGAAGAAATGCAGAAGTCAGAATGCAGAATGCAGAATTGGCGATAACCATGGCATCGCGTCCATGACTCTCAAATCAGAAATCCCAAATCTCAAATCCTAGATCGCCTCCGATGACCGGCAAACCCTACCCCCAACTCGCCTCCGCCTTGCAGATGCTGCTCGACCGGCTGCGCCGGCGGATCCGGCGCTATGTGTGGATCGAAGGGCTCGCGGCGGTGATGGTTTGGCTGGGGATGACCTTCTGGGCGAGCCTGATCGTCGACTGGTTCTTTGAGCCGCCGCCCGCGGTGCGCATGGTTATCCTGGCGGTTGTCGGGCTGGGGCTGGCCGGCCTGGTCTACCAGTTGATCGTCCGCCGGCTCCTGGTGCCGCTGAGCGACGCCAGCATGGCCCTCTTGCTGGAACGTCGTTATCCGCAGTTCAACGAGACCCTGTTGACGGCCGTGGAACTGACGGCCCTCGGACCGGACAAAGGGGAGTGCAACCCAGACATGCTGGCGCGCACCTGCCACCTGGCCACGGAATCGGCCCGGGACGTGCAGTTGCAGACGGTCTTCAATCCCGTGCCGCTGCGGCGGAACGTGGCCGTGGCCCTGGTGCTGGCCGTGGCCATCGGAGGTTTCGCCCTCCAGTCGCCGCAGGCGCTGGGCGTCTGGGTGCGGCGAAACCTGCTGTTCTCGCAGGAACTCTGGCCTCGCAACACGCGTCTCTCGATCGACGGCTTCAACGGCGGCGTGGTCAAGGTGGCACGTGGGACCGACCTGACGATCGTCGCCAAGGCCGATCTGGCCATGCCGCAGGTGCCCAACGTCGTCGACGTGCGTTACCGAACCGAGGACGGTGCCCGCCTCCACGCCCGCATGGTTCGTGAAGGGGCCGCCGATCCGCGCAAAGACAAGTTCCAAGAGTATTCGCACACCTTCACCGGCATCCTGACGCCCATCCAGTTCGATGTCTTGGGCGGCGACGACGCCGTGCGCAACCTGCGGATCCAAGTGGTCGACAGCCCCGCGACGACCGCCATGGTCCTCGACTGTCGCTACCCGGCCTACACCGGCCGGTCGCAGCGCACGCTGCCGGTCACTGGCGTGATGCAGATTCCCATGGGAAGCGAAGTGACGATCCGGGCGACGGCCAACAAGGACCTTCAGCATGTGGAGGTCGAGTCGGCGTTGAACGACGGCAATACGCCCGCTGAGAAGCTCGACCCCTTGCCCGGAGCCGACCGGCGTCACTTCCAGCTCCGGCTGCCGAAGTTCACGGCCGACGCGACGCTCCTGTTCACCCTCTTCGACACCGACGGCATCAAAAGCCGCGAACCGGTGCGGCTGGCGATGGCGGCCGTGGCCGACGAAAAGCCGGAGATGAACGTCCACCTGCGCGGGATCGGCTCGGCAATCACCAACCAGGCTCGGATTCCCGCCGTGGGGCGAATCGCCGACGATTACGGCCTGGCCCGGCTCTGGTTCGACTACACGATCGACCAGAAGACCTCGGGCACCGGCCCGATCCGTACGCTGGCGGGCAACACGACCGAGCTGGAGTCCAGCGAAACGCTCGAAGTCCAGTCGTTGAATCTCAAACCCGGCCAAAAGCTCCTGGTCAGTCTCAAGGCGGCCGACCGCTGCGACCTGGCTGCAGAGCCGAACGTCGGCAGCAGCGAACGTTGGCTCCTGGACGTCGTCACCCCGGAACAGCTCCGCACGATCCTCGAAGCGCGTGAGCTGGTGTTGCGACAGCGGTTCGAGACGATCGTTCAGGATGTCACTGAGACTCGCGACCTGCTTGCCCGGATGGAGTTCCAAGCCCAAACCAAGCCCGCCGCTCAGGAAAAACCGGAGGCGTCGAAGCCGGCCGCCGGCAAGGAGCCGGGCGAAGAGGCGGCCAAGCCGAGCGAGTCCTCCCCAGAACGGCTCATGGCCCTGCGGACCATGCGTGTGGAACGCGCTTTGCAGAACAGCCAGAAGGATGCCCAAGAGATTCTTGGCGTCGCCGAATCGTTCTCCGACATCCGCGAAGAGTTGATCAACAACCGGATCGACACGGAGGAGTTGAAACAGCGTCTGCAAAACGGCATTGCCAACCCGCTCCGACAGATCGTTGGCGAGATGTTCCCCGAGTTCGATCGACGTCTGAACCGGCTTCAGACCACGTTGGCCGACGAGCAAGTCAGCCCGGCGAACCTCGCCCAGGCCACCCAGCAGTTGGATATGATCCAGGCCGCCATGCGTCGGGTTCTTGATCGGATGATCGAACTTGAGGATTTTAACGAGGCGGTAGAATTGCTACGGGACATCGTCGAAGCCCAGCAGCAGCTCCACGACCAGACGAAACAGCGACAAAAACAGAAACTCCGCGACTTGCTGGAGTAACCTTGATATTGAGCCTCCCTCTCCCTCCGGAATAGGCACGGGGGAGGGACCGCCGGTACTCCCTCTCCCTCCGGGAGAGGGACGGGGTGAGGGACGTTGTTGATCGAAGTATCCATGGCGTCCCCCACCCTAACCCTCTCCCGGAGGGAGAGGAGATTGGAACAGGACCTGAGGTCCGTGCGTAGGAGTTATAACCATGTTCGCCAGAACGGCCATCCCCGCGATCGCCTGCCTTGCGGCGGTCCTTGGCCTCTTCCCGCTTGTCGTGCGGGCGGAGGAGCGGTCGAAATCTGCGCCCGCGCAAGGGGAAGCCAAGCCTGGCCTGAACGATAATGATGCGTTGTCGGTCCAGCAGCAACAGATCGCCGACAAGTTCAAGCATCTCGAAGAGGTCTTGCTGCGCATGGCCGAACTGACCGGCTCCAGCGATCCGCGCCGGGCGGCGCTGCTGAAGAAAGCGGTCGCCCAGAGCAAGGAACAACTCATCGGCATGCAGTTCGAGTCGCTCGTCGAGTTGCTCAAGAAGGGCGAACTCTCCCGGGCTTCCGACAATCAGACGCAGGTGGAAAAGGATCTCCAGTCGCTCCTGGAAATCCTCTTGAGCGAGAACCGCGCCAAGCGGCTGGAATCGGAAAAGGCTCGGATCCGCGAATACCTCAAGCAGCTCAACCAGATCATCAATCAGCAAAAGGGGATCCAGGGCCGCACGGCCGGCAGTGGCGAGCCCAAGCAATTGGCCGAAGACCAACACAAGCTGGCCCGCAAGACGGGCGATTTGTCGGACGACATCAAGCGAAACGAGGAAAACGGAAAAGCCGGCCAGACGGACGACGAGAAAGGCGAGAAGAAAGACGCCCAGCGCCCAGGCGAGGGCGACAAGAACAAAGACTCCCAGGGCAAGCCCAAGGCCGACGGCGACAAGAGCAAGGGCCAAGGCCAACCGAAGTCTCCTTCGCAAGGCAAGGACTCCAAGGGCCAGGGGCAACAAGGCCAGGGCAAGGACCAGCAGGGCAAGAATCAACAACCGTCCCCCGGAAAAGAACAGTCGCCAGGCAAGAACCAGCCCAAGGGGCAAGGGCAGGGGCAGGGCCAGCAAGGTCAGGCCCAGGATCAGCCCTCGCCGAAGGACGGCGACGACAACCCGGCCCGGAAGCGACTTGAAACGGCCCGCAAGAGAAAGCAGGAGGCCCAGAAGAAGCTCGAAGAGGCCCAGCGAAAAGGGGCGACCGAGAAGCAAGAAGAGGCGATCCGTGAACTGGAACAGGCCAAGGCCGAACTGGAGAAGATCCTCCGCCAGCTCCGCGAAGAGGAAATGGAACGGGTCTTGACCATGCTCGAAGCCCGCTTCACCCGCATGCTCCAGATGCAGCGCGAGGTCTACGAGGGCACCGTCCGGCTCGATAAGGTTCCCGAGGCCGAGCGGAATCACAATCACGAGATCGAATCCGGCCGGCTCAGCAGCAAGGAAGCCGAGATCGTGCTCGAGACCGACAAAGCCCTGACCCTCTTGCGCGAAGACGGCACGGCCATGGCGTTCCCTGAGGCGATCGAGCAGGCCCGGGACGACATGGAACAGGTCGTCCAGCGTCTGGCTCAGTTCAAGGTCAACAACATCACGCAGTCGATCGAGCAGGATATTATCAGTGCCCTGGAAGAAATGCTGGCGGCCTTGAAGAAAGCCATCCAGGAGAACCAGGAGCGTCAGCAGGGCAGCGGCCAACCGGGCGAGCCGCAGGATCCGCCGCTGGTCGACGCGCTGTCAGAAATCAAGATGATCCGGACGCTGCAAATGCGGGTCAATCTCCGCACCCAGCGGTATTCGAAGATGATCCAGGGCGAACAGGCCGACAACGCCGAGTTGGTCCAGGCCCTGGGCAAGCTGGCCGAGCGGCAGCAGCGGATCTACCAGATTACCCGGGATCTACAAAAGGGGAAGAACCAGTGAGACTCCGGCACGTATGGACAGCGCTGCTTGCGGTCACGGCCTTCGCCACTCCGGTCTTGGCGGTCATTCCCGAGCCGAAGGCCGAATCGCTCCTCAAGGAGTCGGCCTGGCAGCGGCCCGAGGTCAGGGCGGTCAAGGCCCAGGCCTTTGCCTGGCTCCAGCAGCACAAGGCCGACGCTCAGACGCAGGCCAAGGCCGAAGCGGTCTGGTCGGGCAAAGCCGAGGGGCTGCCGGGCGACGAATCCCTGATCCGGTTGGCGCGAACCTTCGCCCTGGTCGACGACGACGCCCGCAAGCTCGTCGAACTCTGCGCCGGCCCACGTCCCCAATCGCCGCCGCCACAACCCTGGCTGACGTCTCCGAAGACGTCCCCCTTTGTCGCGACGAATATGCGGCTGCTCTATGGCATCTGGCTCGCCCAGGAGTCGCTCGTCGATGAAGCCCACGAACAGCTGGCCGACCTGAAGCCTGAGGACGTGGTCGATCCGGCCTCGTTGTTGTTCTATCAGAGCGTCGTCTTCCATCGGCTCCTCCAGAAAGAGCCGGGGCTCAAGTCGATCGGGAAGCTGCTCGAAGGCGCCGACCAAAGTCCGCGGCGTTATACGGCGGTCGCCAAGCTGATGCAGGAGGACCTCAAGGATCTCAAGTCCGACACCCTCGACCACATCGCCCGGCGCATGAGCGACATCGAGCGGCGGTTGGATCTCGGCCGGGCCGGGCCGAAAGTCCGCAAAGTCGAAGACGGCGTGATCGAGTCGCTCGACAAGCTGATCAAGAAGCTCGAGGATCAAAAGAAACAGCAACAACAGCAGGCCAGCTCGGGCAGCAACATGCAGCCCAGCAACCCCGCCTCCGACAGCCGCATCATGGGCGGCAAGGGCCGCGGCGAAGTCACCAAGAAAGACATCGGCAGCAAGGAGGGTTGGGGCAATCTCCCGCCGAAGCAGCGGGAAGAGGCCATGCAGCAGATCGGCCGGGATTTCCCCTCGCATTACCGCGATGCGATCGAACAATACTTCCGCAAACTGGCAACCGAAGGAAGCGAACGCGAGTGATGTATCCTTTGCTCTTCATAGCCCTCGTCGGCATCGCCCCGGTCAACGTTGACGTGCAAACGCTCTCCGGCGAGACGACCACCGGGTCGATTCTCGCACTGACCAACGACCAGGTGACCATCGAGCGCGACGGCAAGCCGGTCTCCATGCCCACGGGCACGATCACCGGACTGGCCCCGACCGGCGAGAAACCCTCGCGCGCCTGGGAGCCGGGCGTTTGGGTGG
>JBDKTH010000677.1:0-3533 GCA_039680305.1 Thermoguttaceae bacterium
TCGGGGTGGAATACTATGCAACGTCGCCAACGCACGATCCAGGGGGGCCTGTCACTGGCGAGGAACGCGTCTACCGTGGCGGCGGCTGGTTCAACTGCACCAGGGGCTGCCGATCTGCGAGCCGCAGCGGGGGCACGCCCGAGAACCGCCACCTGACGCTGGGCTTCCGCGTCGCGGTGGCGGCGGAGTAGCGGAGCGTCGAGCAGATAACGGGCCGCATCACTTCCCCACTCATGCGGATCGCAAACGTGACGAATCGCGCCTATCGAGGCTGCTCCAGGTGGTCACTTACCACGACCGAGGTTATGCCGTCCATGCCAAGGCGAATTGCCTCACCAACGTCTTTGTCACGGTAATGTCTTGAGATCAAGAAAGGGGCGATTCTCGCCGCCAGGCCTGCGAGGTACTCAGGCAGAGTTGTCCCCCACGTCGAGCTTCTACTGTACATAAAGGAGAACAACATGCTCTCGACCAGCACACGTCGTCGGTCTCACTTGATTCGGCTCGCTTCGACAGCACTCCTGACCATCGTGGGCACCTGCACGGTGGCAACCATCGCCCATGCTCAGCGTGCTCTACAGCAACCCACAGCATCGCTGCCACCAGGCGTGAGGCCAGTTGTCGAGCGCCCCGATGGGGCTCGCGCTCGTGCCAACGAGCTCTCCCGGGCGTTCCGGGACGCAGCCCAAGCAGTCCTCCCGGCAGTGGTCGTCATCAAGGCACCGGATGAGATGGCTTGTCCTCACTGCGGTCGGGTTCATCCCGCGGAGGATGCGGACGAGGAAATGTCTTGGCAAGACGCCCTCGGACCGGCGAGCCGAAAGGTCCCCCTTGCAGTGCTGGGCTCGGGCTTCATCGTCGATGCCTCAGGGCTGGTAGTGACCAATCAACACGTCGTCGGATCTGCGCAAAGAATTGTCGTGCAACTGGCAGATGGGCGGCAATTCCCGGCAACCCGAGCAAGACAGGATGCTACGATGGACCTCGCGATCCTCAAGATCGAAGCGAAGGTGCCACTTCCCGTTGTGCGGCTGGCAAACTCCGAGGCCGTGGAAATCGGTGATTGGGTGTTGGCGGTCGGCTGCCCGCTTGAGTTAGAGCAGACGGTCAGTGCGGGAATCATCAGCGCCAAGAACCGCTCGATGTGTGCCAACCACCGAGCACGAATGCTTCAGACCGATGCGGCGATCAATCCGGGTAGTTCTGGCGGCCCATTGGTCAACCTCGATGGTCAGGTCGTCGGTATCACGACAGCCATCGCCTCTGAGGACGGAGGCTACCAGGGGATTGGCTTTGCCATCCCCGCGAACCATGCGGCGAGGCTCCTGGCGGAGCCGACAAATGTCTCACCGCAAAAGGAGGAGATTCACGTCTCTCAACACCACCCGTAGCAGCGGTCACTCCTTCCCTTCTTGCGTTCCTGGAAGGCATGAAAACAAGCACCCTCGCATCCCAGGACGCGGCCTGGCTGCACCGCTTCTGCTCCTTCACGACCGCGGTGATCGGCGGATGATTGCGCAAGTCTTAACCTACGCGAAACGCCACGGCGATAATGAACAACGACCGTCCACAAGGAGCCTACGCGGCACTCAATCCGCTTGCAATCCACGATTCGAGGGGATAAGAAAATGCGTCATCAGTGCTGCTCGCTGACGCGGCTGCCAAGGCCGCCCGCTTCCCTGCGATCACCCCAATATGGTGTAGTCGTGGCATAACGAGAGGTCGAGCAGACGACGGCCTCCGCTGAATCGCGAGTCAGCTTAGAAAGACGGCTGCCTGCGATGGCACGGGCGATTCGTCAACGAACCGAGGCGTAATCGGGTGGTCGACAAGTGACGCAAGTGCGGCTTGGCCTTCGCAGGTTGGCCCGCTGCTAGGTGGCCATTGTCTTCCGCTTCACCAAGACTGGTCCGCCTTCGCGTCTACATCCAGGGCTTTAGGTGAAGACCAGGCATCGCAATAGTAAGGAACCGACGAGCCCCTGTATACAAACCTGTAAAAGTTTGTTTTCGTAACAAACTCTTTGGTTGCGGCCGAAGGCTACGCCGTGGAATCCGTGGCCAAGAAAGGACGGCGGCTGACGCCGGGTGCGATAAACGGCTGGTTGTGACGCCCTGCTCCATGTAGGGGGCATCGCGAAGATACAGAGTCAACTGCGGGGCAGCTTGATGGCCGGCATCAGTTCAGACGGCTGCACCTGAAGTGCGATCGCCAGCCGTTCGATGTTCTCCAACCGGACCGAACGCTGACCTCGTTCAATCAGGGAGATGTGTGTGCGATGGAGCGCCGCCGCGTCGGCGAGATCCTCCTGCGAGAACTGTCGCTGTTCGCGAAACGCTCTAATCCGCTGTCCAAACTGTCGTGCGAAGCCAGATCTCATGACTTGACAACGATCCAGCACGGACGACAATAACGCCACAGACAAAGCGCAACACAGCCGCTTTACTCCCGCTGCAGCAGGGGGCGGGTTTGGGGTGGACTGCTTTGGGGCAGTTTTTCTCCCGAATATTGTCACCCAAGTCTGCTCCATGCGTGGCTGCAAACGAGGGCGAGACCTCCGAGTAGCCATATCAGACACCGAAACGACGGCACGCCGCTTGATCGGATTGGCGATGGCAGAGTACGACAACCCCGGGTACAGATCGCTCGGTTCAACTTCATCAAGTCTCGTCCGTGGGGCAAAAGCCCATGACCAGGAGGCCTGGACGCGGCTGGTGAGGCTCTACGGGCCGCTCGTCGCGCTCTGGTTGCGTCAGGTCCGCCTCCAATCCGCCGACGCAAACGACGTTTTCCAGTCAGTCTTCCTGGCGGTCGCCAGGGGCATGGACCAATTCCACAAGGACCAACCGGGCGACTCCTTTCGCGCCTGGCTCAGGGTGGTTGTGAGGCACAAACTGGCCGACCATTTTCGCCAGCGGCGGGGGCGCCCGGTCGCCGTAGGGGGCTCGGAGGCCCATTGGCAGCTTCAGCAACTTGCCAAGCCGATAGAAGACCGATCGGAAGCCCCGGGCGAGACCGATGCGGTCCGTCAGTTGCGACTGCGGTCCCTCGAGTTGATCCGGGCGGAGTTCGAGGATCGCACCTGGCAGGCGTTTTGGCGAGTGACGGTCGACGGCCAGCCGCCGAAGGAGGTGGCCCAAGAGCTGGGAGTGACGCCCTCGGCGGTGCGACTGGCCAAGTCCCGGGTGCTGCGCCGCCTGCGGGAGGAACTGGGCGACCTGGAACCCTAGGGAGAGGAACGGACAGAGACAGCGTTCCCTGACAAAAAACTGCTGTTGCGGCCTTGCGTTAATCGGGTAGAGGGGCCATGGCGCTGACATGCGGAGTCGACGAGACGTCGGAATTGCGACCCGGTCGAAATGCCACGGCCCCAAAGCGGCAGAAGAATGAGGATCGCCATGAACCGAAGCTTTGATCCTTTTTATCGCTGGCTGGGCATTCCTCCCGAAGAACAGCCGCCTAACCATTACCGGCTCTTGGGGATCCAGCCTTTGGAAAGCGATCCCGGCGTCATCGAGACGGCGGCCGATCGG
>JBDKTH010000335.1:0-7098 GCA_039680305.1 Thermoguttaceae bacterium
CTGTTGTTTTACTCGTCGCAAGGCACCATACTAATGTAGTGTCTCTCGCAGATCGTGACTTTTGGGTGGCATGCCGTCATGGAGCGCAGCGACAGGTCGGCATGTCGTTCGGCCTAGGAACATGCCGAGTGCGCGGCTGCGCCGCGTGACGGCATGCCGCCCAACCTGTCTGTCTTGCGCAGGATAGGTACCGGCATTTCCGAGACACTACCCTAGCAGCACTCCTTGCGGATTCCCGGCGGGGGGAACTGCAGGCACAACTCGGCCACTTCCTGGCGGACCTTGGGGGCGACCGTGTCGAGGTCGCTCATGTTGCGGCAGATCGTGTCGATCCAGCCGGCCACGCGGTCCATCTCCGGTTCCTTCATGCCCGTGCTGGTCAGGGCAGGGGTGCCCAGCCGCACGCCGCTGGTGACAAACGGCTTGCGCGGGTCGCCGGGGACCATGTTGAAGTTGCCGATGATCCCGCCGCGAGCCAAGGCCTTGGCCACGTCCTTGCCTGTGTATTCACTGGCGCGGAAGTCCAGGACCAACAGGTGCGTGTCGGTGCCGCCGCTGGCCAACTGGTAACCACGCTGCTGGAGTCCCTCGGCCAGACGCTTGGCGTTCTTGACCACCTGCTGGCCGTATTGGCGGTACTCTTCGGTCGCGGCTTCCTTGAAGGCCACGGCCATGGCGGCGATCGTGTTCAGGTGCGGTCCGCCCTGGAGCCCGGGGAATACGGCCCGATCGACCCGCTTGGCCAGGTTCAGCTTGCTGGCCGGGTGATACATCTGCTGATAGCGGTCCTCGACCTTCGAGAGAATGAAGGCCGCCCGGGGACCGCGGAGCATCTTGTGGCAGGTGCTGGAGACCATGTCGCAGAAGGGGACCGGGTTCGGGTGCACGCCCGCGATGATCAGGCCGCTGATGTGGGCGATGTCGGCCACCAGGTAGGCATCGATCTCCTTGGCGATCTCAGCGAACTTGGCGTAGTCCAGCGTGCGTGGATAGGAGGTCGCCCCGACCCAGATCATCTTGGGCCGCTCGCGCAGGGCCGTCTCGCGGATCTGGTCGAAGTCCAACAGTCCGGTTTCGGGGTTCGGGCCATAGGGGACCTGAACGTAGTCGCTGCCGGAGAAGTTGACGCCCCAGCCGTGGGTCAGATGTCCGCCCTGCGGCACCGGCATGCCCATCACCTTGTCGCCCGCCTTGAGCACGGCCCGGTAGACCGCCTGGTTGGCCGGCGAGCCGGAATACGGCTGCACATTGGCGTGCTCGGCCCCAAACAGGCTCTTGAGCCGCTGGATCGCCAGGCTTTCGACCTCGTCGACGATCTCGTTGCCTTCGTAGTAGCGGGCGTGGGGATAGCCTTCGGCGTACTTGTTCGTCAGGATCGAGCCGCTGGCCTCCAAAACAGAGAACGAGGCATAGTTCTCCGAGGGGATCATCTTCAGCGTCGTGGCTTCCGCCTGGAGTTGCTGTTGGATCAGCTCGTAGATCTCGAGGTCTTGCTGCTTCAGATGGGGGTGGCGCTCACAACAATTGGGCATGGGGGCTTCTCTTCCTGGTCTCTGAAATTAGGCACCCGAGAGGGGAGGATCGGTGAAAATGGCAAAACGACGCAAGACAGGGGAGGCTTGCGGGCGATCGTCTCTGGGGACCATAATCCAAATATACGCTCAACGGGCCGCGCAGTATGGTGCGTTTCCTGTGCCGTTTCAGGATACCTTGCGCCGGGCGATTGAACAACCCGTGGGGGACCAATAGGAGGGGGAGGTTGTCTGGTGCAAAGGGGTGCATACGATTGCCGCGACGGCTCCCGAATGCGCGGGATTTCGAGCCCCGGAACGAAGGTTCGGCTTTTGGATCCAAGGAGACGACGAAGATGTGCGGATTGACCCGTGGAAACTACAGGCTGCCGGGCGGTTTGGCCGCCGCATTGTTGGTCCTTTTGGGCACGGCCTTGCCGGCCCTGGCCGAAGAGAAGGACGAGCCGACCGGCCCGGCGCCGGGTAAGGAATGTCCGAATGTGGTCGTGATCACCAACGTCGACGTCCACATCTCGACCTGGCTGAAGGTCCAGCCGCCCGTGCGCGAAGGCGAGGCGGCCCGGCCGCAACCGGCCACGCCGCCGAAGGCCGAGCCGGAAAAGGAGGCCGCCCGCCCCGGAGCGCTCGGGCTTGCCGAACTCTTTGTCGCCCTGGGAAAGCTCCCGACGGTACGCGACAACGTGGTCGTCATGACCAATGTGAAGGTGAAGGTCGATAGCTGGCTGGATGGCGTCGGTCCGCCGAAGAAACCCGTTGCCAAGCCGGAGCCCAAGCCTGGGCCGAAACCGAAGCCTGAGCCCAAGCCCTAGCGCTGTCTCAAGAGATGGCACTTCCAGTCCCCTCTCCCTCCGGGAGAGGGTTAGGGTGAGGGGAATTGCCATGGATTCGACTATCGGAAACGCCCCTCACCTCGGCCCTGAGCGTTTGCTCCGGTCGCAAGCGACCGGGCTAAACAAAGACTTGTGTCAGCCAATTGGACGGTATTGCTTTTGGACCGCATTCCACGGATTGCTTTGCGGTCGCTCTGCGGGCTCAACCGTGCCAGGGGCGTTTGCGATTCTGGGCCTTTCGCACGCAGTCGATGGCGATCTTCACGTCGGTCTCGACCTGGAAGTCGAACATCCCGGCGACGACGAAATCGGCGCCGTTGCGGAAGGCGTAGGAGAAGCCCACCGTGGGATTGATCGCCCCGGCGGCCATGACTTTGAACGCGACCCAAGGCTTGTCGACGGTCTCCATGAAGGCCGCCGTCTCCTCGGGATTGTTGCACCACATGTTGTCGTGGTTGGCGTCGTGCTCCGAGTGGGCCTTCATCCAATCGTATTCCTGCCGATGCTCCTTGGGCGTGGCCGACCAGTAGCGGTCCGTGTGGAAGGTTTTGACGTAGAAGTCTGGATTGACCTTGTTCTTCTCGCAGGCGATGGGGACGTCGAGCGAGTGGCTGCCGACGCCGGCGGGCACGCCCTGGGCTTTGATCAACTCGACCGCCTGGGCCAACACGTCGATCTTGCCTCCGTTCATAAAGTGCGCATCGGTCGCCCCGCCGTGCGGATACATCAGCGCCACGCCCTTGTCGACGAGATGCTTGATGGCATCGTTCATCTTCGTCTTGTCGGCCAAAAGCGGGGGGTTGGCCATGACCTGGAGCTTGGTCGTGCGGTGCTCGTTGTACTTCAGGATCGTCTCCCAGGCGTAATCGAGCTGGATCATGTTGACCCCGCAGGCCTGGGCCAACTCGAGCGTCTCAAAGAACTTGGCTTCCGTGTTGTAAGCCTTGAACAGCTTGGAGACGTACATCAAGTCGCGACTGTGGGCCCAACCGCCGATCAGGTTGCCGCCGATGAGCAGCCGACTGATCGACACGTTGCCGATCTTGCCGCAGGGCAGGCTGCCGGGCGGGATGTCGGTCTTGGGCGTTGCGCTCGGGTTGGCCGGCGCGGGCCCGTCCTGGGTGGCCGCCTGCAATGTCTGCTCTTCGATGCTGCTCAGCGCTGCGGCTCCGATCCCAGCTGCTCCGATGACGCCCCGCGCCAGGAAACATCGACGATCAGTCTGCTCGGCCATGATGGATTACCTCTCGCTGGTTGAGACGGAGAAATGCGACAAGTCGCGACGCTCGGATTATAGCCAAGGAAGGCTTCCGCCACCAAGCGAATTCTGCACGTTCCGCATCCTCCGGTCGTCGTTTTCGGCCGTTTGGCGCGGTGATTGCGTGACTGGTCGGTCAAGGGAGAAATCGCAGAAATGGCATGGTTCTATTTGTTGGTGGCCGGGCTGTTTGAGGTGGCCTGGGCGATCGGACTAAAATACTCCGACGGTTTGACGCGGCTGTGGCCCAGCGTCTACACCCTGGTGACCATGGCCATCAGCGTCGTCTGCCTGGCATGGGCCGTGCGGAGCTTGCCGATCGGCACGGCCTACGCCGTCTGGACAGGGATCGGCGCTGTCGGCACGGCGATCCTGGGGATCATCCTGTTCCACGAATCGATGATCGTGATCCGGCTGCTAGGGATCGTCCTGATCGTCGTCGGGATTATTCTCCTGAAGGTGTCGCCGGGTTAAGCGGCGTCAGCGGCGGTTCCAGACCCTCGTCGACCTTGCGCGCCTGGCGGCGAAACTCGCCGGGAGGCAGGCCGGTCTCGCGCACGAAGACGTCGCCCAAGTACTTGTGGCTGCGGAAGCCGACTTTGCGGGCCACGGTTTCCAGCGGCAGGTTGGTCTCCAGCAGAAGTTCCTGGGCGCGGCGGAGCCGGACGCGGAGAATCTCCTGGTTGGGCGTCCGGCCCAGAAGGGCCTGCATTTGACGCTCCAAGTAGCGACGCGAGGTGACCGCGGCCTCGACCACGTCGCCGACGCCGATTTCCTCGCAGGCATGATCGCGGATAAATCGCAGGGCTCGGGCGAGGATGGGATCGTCGACCGCCATCGTGTCGGTCGATAGACGCGTCACCACATGGCTCGGCAGGAAGAGGACCTCGCGATCCAAACGCGTCATGCCTCTGGCCATCATCCGATCGAGGTAAGCGGCTGCGGCATAGCCGATCCGCTCGGCGTTGCCGTCGACGCTCGAAAGGGCCGGCGTCGAAAGGTTGCACAGGGCCTGGTCGTTGTCCACGCCGATCACGGCCACTTCATCCGGAACCGCGATTCCGGCCCGGCGGCAGGCGTCGGTCACCTCCTGGCCGCGGTCGTCGTTGCAGCACATGATGCCGACCGGCTTGGGCAGGCTGCGGAGCCACTTGCCCAATTGGCGTTGGGCCTGTTCCCAGTTCGACGACTTCTCCCCGTTCGGCGGCAGCTGATACACATGGCAGGTGAAGCCGGCCTTCGTGACCAACTCGCTGAACACGTCGCGCCGCTCGTCCATGTGGACGTGGGCGCCCGGCGGCACGCCGCAGAAGGCGTAGTGGCGAAACCCGCGTTCGTGGAGATGCTCGAACGCCAATTGGGCCACGGGCGGGTTGCTCAGGCCGAAGGGCGGGAGTTCCAGCCCGGGGAGCCGATTGCGCAGGTCGATCAATGGCAGACGCCGGGCCAGGAGAATCTCGGCCATCTTCCAGTCGTCGATGCGGGCCAGGATCCCGTCGCCTTTCCACTTGCGCAGCCAGGTGGGCAGCGGGTCTTGCAGACCATGCGGCGAGAAATAGATCGACCAGGGGCCGTGCTGCCGCACGTAGTCGGCCACCCCGTGGATCAGCCCGCGACCGTAGGCGCGGCTCGTTTCGATCCACACGGCCACGTGCGGGATCCTCGCTGGTGCTGGCATGATGGACGAGTCCGTCTTGGTTCGGCTTGGCGATCCCCCTATCCAGGCTATCTCGGCGACGGGCGGTTGTAAAGCGGCCGCGTGCGCGTTTTCAGGAGAGAATGCCGCAATTCCGGGTTGTGAGGGAAACGCCTTGGTCTAGGATAGTCAAGGGTGGGTCAATGGGAGCCTCACCGTTGGGGCTCCGCAGCAACGACCTGATACATTCGTTCTTCGTTGTGTTGTCCTTTGCCCAAAGGAATCCAAAGATGTCCCGGTCAACGCGGCGTGGTTTTACGCTGGTCGAGTTGTTGGTCGTCATTGCGATCATCGGCATTTTGATCGCGTTGCTCTTGCCGGCCGTGCAGGCGGCCCGCGAAGCGGCCCGGCGGGGACAGTGCTCCAACCAGCTCAAGCAACTCGGCTTGGCGCTCCAGAATTACCACGACACCCACCGGATCTTTCCGCACGGCGCACGCAGTCCCTACTACGCCCCGAACTGGCGGATCATGATTCTCCCGTTCATGGAGCAGCTTCCGCTCTACCAGCAGATCGATCCCTCGTCGCAAGCCTCGCTGGGAGGCTTCATGTCGGCGGCCAGCGCGTCGTCGACCTACGGCTACGGGACGGGCCGCAACGCGGTGCTCCGGGGGCTGGTCGTGCCCGGCTGGAACTGCCCGTCCAACCCCAACCCGCCGCAGATCGCGCCCGGCAGCAGCCTCGTGAGCTTCTTCCAGGTGTACGACCAGGGACAGGTTGTCGACTATGTGGGCATTGCCGGGGCGTATCCCGATCCGGCCGGCCGCAGCGGCGTTTGCTCGGGGAAGAGCCAGTATGGCAGCTACGCGTGTGAAAACGGCACGCTTTGCCCCAATACCTGGGTGCGGATGCGCGACGTCCTGGATGGCACGTCGAACACGCTGATCCTCGGCGAGCAGGGGGGCAATGTCGGTACCAAAGACATTCGCGCGTCGTATCACGGCGCGTGGGCCGGGTTCAGCAGCTCGTCGCGCGTGTCGCAGATCGCCGAAGGAACCCACTTCTATGGCACGGCGACCACGACCGTCCGATGGCCGATCAATTCCAACAACACAACCGTCTGCGTGAGCAACTCCGGCTGCGACCAGGCCTGGTCGATGAACACGGTCTTGAACTCGATGCATCCGGGCGGGGCCAATACGGCCTTTGTCGACGGCTCCGTCCATTTCCTGTCGCAAACCATGCTGATGGACACCTACCGCCGGCTCGCCGCCAAGGACGATGGCCTTGTCGTGGGCGATTTCTGAGCAGTCCAACGAAAAGGAAAGGAGATCGCTCCATGCCACGGCTGATTGACGAACCTCGGTTGCGTTATCCGGTGGTGATCCTCGGCTGGATGGCGACGGCCGTCCTCTTGGCCAGCACGTGCGGCTGCGGCGGCGCGAAGGGGCCCGCGGGCCGGGTGTCGGGCACCGTCACCGCGAAAGCCGGGCCGGTGACGGAGGCCAACGTCCAGTTCGTCCGGGCCGACGGCGTTCCGATCGCCGTGGCGGCGCTCAACTCGGCCGGCGAGTTCAGCGTTGCCGAGCAGATCCCGGTCGGCGACTATCGCGTGGCCGTCTTGCCGATCGTCGAAGTGACAACGGCCGAAGACGCCGACCCGCGACGCCATCAGGAACTGATCAAGAAGATCCCTCAGAAATACTGGGACGCCCAGACCAGCGGCCTGACCGCCACCGTCAAGGAAGGCGAGAACTCTTTCCCGCTTACGCTGAAGTAGGCTTGGAGCTCTTGAGGGAGTGTGCCACTGCTTGCCCGGAAGGCAAGCAGTGGCACACCGTC
>JBDKTH010000214.1:0-3520 GCA_039680305.1 Thermoguttaceae bacterium
ACTCCCGATCGATGATCTCGACTGGGACGCCGCGTTTCACCAGCACCAGCGCGGTCATCAGGCCGACCGGGCCAGCGCCGACCACGAGTACGTCCGCCTTTCGCTTCCCGAACATGGCAACACCTCACCCCAGGACCAGGATACGAGTCTTCATGGCTGGGCCAGATCTAGAGTAATTCTCCCCACCAACGAAGGGGCGTCAACGGAGGGACCGGCCGCGGCCGCTTCGCCGGTCGGCGTTTTGCGGAAAAGTCCTGGTCATCCGCGGGTTTGGCCCTTCGGGGTCTTTTGGCGGCCACCTGGGGACACTTTTGGTTCGCGATGGCCCCGGAGGTATCCGGGCGGTAGACTTATGCGAGATGACCTTGCATGATCCTGCGAGAATTGCAGCGGATCTGGCGGGCCTCGCAAGCTCGGCACCGCCCTACCTTGATTGCGGATCTTGTTCCTGTAGGGAACGCCCTCCGTGGCGTTCTCTGCAGGGACGTCTCTCAAGATCACGCAAGGAATCCGAAGAAAAAATCGAGGGGAATCCGAGTTGACCACGTACGATCCGTTGTATCTCGCCGGGATCGATTGCTTTAACCGGCAGGACTTCTTCGAGAGCCACGAGATCTGGGAGGATCTCTGGGCAGAGACCTGCGGTGAGGCGAAGACATTCTACAAGGGCCTGATTCAGGCGGCGGTCGCCCTTCATCACGCCACCTGTGGCAACGCGGTCGGCGCCGAGCGGCTACTCGCGCGGAGCTGCCACCATTTGGCGGCCTATCGTCCCTGGTATCTGGGCCTGGACGTCGACCTGTTCCTGAGCGAGGTCAGCCAGTGCGTCGAACAGGCGCGAGCTTTGCTCGGCCCGTCCCCTTGCACAAGCCTCTCCCCTGCCCTGCATCCCACCATCCGTCTGGCTCCACCATTGGAGCGGTGATCGGGCGTCGGCCACGATTCCTGGACACCCACGTATAATAATCCGGAGCTCTACGACTGGCTGCTGGCGCAGCAGCGATCCAAGACCGAGGGCTGATGCGATAGCTCTGTCGGAGCCGGGGCGTGCCGCCCCGGAAACGGGCCGACACGGCCCGGCTCGGAATCGGAGATTTCAACAGGAAAACGGAGAGGCCATCTGATGAGTCAAGTTCAACAAGAGGTGCTGGCGGCCAATTCTCGGTATGCCGAGGCGTTCGGTGCCAAGGCCGATTTGCAGCTTCCCCCCGCAAGGCAGTTTGCCATCCTGACCTGCATGGATGCGCGACTGATTCCGGCCAGTTTCGCAGGATTGAAAGAAGGCGACGCCCATGTCATTCGCAATGCGGGCGGGCGAGCCAGCGACGATGCGATCCGATCGTTGGTGATCTCCCACAAGCTTCTCGGCACCAAAGAGTGGTTCGTCATCCATCACACCGATTGCGGCATGCAGCTTTTCACCGACGACGTGATGCGCAACCTCCTGGCCCAAAGCCTCGAAACGGCCACGATCGACGCCCACGGTTGGCACGACCATGGCCCCGGCCCGGGCTCCACGGAAGGCGACTACATCAACTGGCTCACGTTCGGCGATCTCGGCAAGAGCGTCGTCGAGGACGTGCGCCGCATCCGCCATCATCCGCTCGTTCCCAAGAGCATTCCGATCTACGGCTACGTCTTCGACGTTCGCACGGGGCGTTTGAACGAGGTCCCCGAGGCGATGGAGATTGGGCAAGCCCGAAAGTGACGGCCGGGTCCGTGATCCTCAACGTCGGGCTCTCTTTGGTTCATCCGGGATTTCTGGGAAGCCACGGAGCGCGATTCGCCGAGGCATCGTCGTCGCTCGACCAAACGCACCTTTCGGGCTTTGGGTGGGTGAACACGATCCGAAGTGGAACAGTGCGTTTTCTCAGGCATCGCTCGGGTGTCCAATGGCCAAGAGAGAAGAGTGCCCTCGGTCGAGCGGACTCGCCGAGGGCGGGTGACGCCACCTGCGCACCCTCGGCCAGGCTATCCCTTGTCGGGTTGCTCGCCAGCAGAGCCCGACTCCGTTTCACCGAGCAGTGGTCGTTTAAGGCAGCCCGATGCTCGGTGGCAAGTACCATTGGACACCCGAGTCATGCCTTCGAAAACGCACGGTTCCATCCCGCTTACGCTTCACGTACCTGAAATCTGGAAGATCCAGCCCAACAACGTTTCCCGGAAACCCGGGATGAACCTTTTTTCTTGCCTGCGAGCAAGGACGGAGGTTAGAATCCGGGTCTGGCCCCGCATCCCGCAGTTGCCAAGATCCACGACCATCGCTTCGCCCTTCTCCGGAGACGCACACTCATGAATCGACGCATGTTTTTGAAGACTTCGGCGGCCTCGCCTCTGGTGGGCGGCGTCTTCTTGTCCCAGGCGACCCGAGCCGCCGAGCAGCCGGAGCCATTCAACGAGGTCATCCAACGCGCGCGGCAGGCGGCGTTGGACGTGCTCAAGCCGACGCCCAAGCAACTCGAACACGGCCAGGAACTCCACGCCGCCGCGGTGGTCTGCGAATCGTACGGCTTCTCGCCCAGCTCGGCCGTGGACGGTGATGCGATGCGCAAGGCCATCGAATCGGCCACGCCGCCGGAGGAACTGGAGGACCTGCGTGAAGAGATGAACATGACCCGCTGCGTGACCAGCGCGGCCGAGCGTGCCGAGTACCAGGAGGCGTGGCGAGCCTCGGGCCTGACCTGCATTTTCCAGAACGCCGGCGAGGAGAACAACGCCCCGCTGCGAGTGCTCAAACGCCTGGCCCGCTTCACCTATGTGACCGACATGATGCGGGATTTCGTCGCCAAGGCGGCCACGCCCGACGACATCGTGGCGGCCAAGAAGGCCGGCAAACGCTGCCTGTACTTCAGTGCCAACGCCGTCCCGCTGACCCAGGACTGGTCCAGCGCCGAGGGCGAGCTGCGCTATATCCGCATCTTCTTCCAGCTCGGCATCCGCATGATGCATATGACCTACAACCGCCGCAACCTGCTGGGCGACGGTTGTGCCGAGACGGCCAACGCCGGGCTGAGCGACTTCGGCCGGATGGCCATCGCCGAGATGAATCGCCTCGGCGTGATCCCCGACGTGGCCCATGCCGGTTGGCAGACCAGTCTCGAAACGGCCCAATGCTCCAAGCGGCCGGCGGTGATCAGCCACAGCGCGTGCGACGGGGTGAATCACCACATCCGCTGCAAGCCGGACAACGTGATCCGGGCGATCGCCGACAGCGGTGGCTACATCGGCATCTGCGCCGTTCCCAGCTTCCTGGGCGGCAAGGGCGACATCGGCGCACTGCTCGACCATCTCGACTACGCCGTGCGCCGCTTCGGCGCCGATCACGTGGCGATCGGCACCGACGTGGGCTACTCGTCGCGCAATTCGGCGGCCGAGCGACGCAAGATTCCCAAGACGGCCCGCAACCGCACGCGTTGGGAAGCCCTTTGGCCGCCCAACTCCTTTCCCATTCCCGACGGGAATCCCAGTCTGGCCTGGACCAACTGGCCGATGTTCACCGTGGGGATGGTGCAGCGAGGCC
>JBDKTH010000819.1:0-8057 GCA_039680305.1 Thermoguttaceae bacterium
AAAGAAAACCATGGGCCATCCTCCCCACCGAAACGCGCAATTCGAGAACATTGCGCGATTGCGGCAGGAGTATCTGGAGGCGGGCGATCCGGTCCTCCGCATCGACACGAAGAAGAAGGAATTGCTGGGGAATTTCCACCGTCCCGGCCAAACCTTCACGCAACAAACGGTGGAGACGTACGATCACGACTTCGGCAGCGCCGGCAAGGAAAGCTCATCCCACACGGCGTCTACGACCTGGCGAACAACCATGCGCACATCACGCTGAATGTCAGCCATGACACCGGGGAACTGTGCTGCGATAGCGTCGTCGCATGGTGGGAGCAGCATGGTCATGCCGTCTTCGGAGAGACGGATCGCGTGACTGTCGCGCAACTCAGCGCAGATCTGCGGGACCGACCAGTGCCGTGCGAACCGGCGATGACCGATCCAGGCGAACACCTCCCAGGCAACCGCTTCGCGGGTCGCGGGCCACGCACATCCTCGACCACTTTTCCCCGACGAAGCACATGGCGATAGAAGAACCGCAGCGCCGCCAGCACCTGCTTGCAATAGGACCAAGCCGCCTTCTTCTTGGCGACCAGATCGACCAGAAATGCCCGGATCTCCTCGCGGCTCAGCTGGTCGGGACTCTTATGGTAAAACATCGCCAACCGGTACACGCCGCTGACGTAAGCGGCGATCGTGTGCTCTGAGTAGTCCCGGATCTTCATGTCTTCGATCATCCGCTCGCGCAAGGGTGTCATCGGCGGCTCCTCTCCTCGGGTGCCTGTCAGGACTTGGCCTCGACCAAGCCGTCTTCCCCAAGCATGCGCTACAAAGGGCTAGTGCGCAAATCAAAACAATCCACACAACCGGCCCAAGCGAAGGTCATCCGAGTGGAGATACGCCCGTCTTCTCCGAGAAAAGAGGCTCGCCGGAGAGAAGATCCTCTCGCCGGACAGAACGGATGACACGAGATCCGCGAAGCGGTTTAGTTCAATGGATCCTTTGTCGCGCAAAAAATGGGAAAATCGACCGATACTCATGGCGGGGGATTCGCTTCAGCGGCCGCGCGAGACCTGAGAAGGATCTCGCAGGCCGCCAGTCTCCTCTATCTAAGAAATCGTGTTTCGTGGTCTAGACAAATGGGCCCACTTCAAGACCTGAGGGCTGCTGCGCGTTCAGGCAGCCGAAGCTTGACAGCCGGCCCCCCTCCGGATAGGTTGAATCGCGCATTCCGTACAGCCCCACCTTGGAGCTTCCTCTACCCGCAAAGGAGTTGATCGATGAGTCGGCGAACGAACCGTCGCGATTTCCTCAGGACTACGGCTACCATTGGCGCTGGCTATTGGGTGGCCGGGCAGACGATGGCGCAAGAGAGCAAGTCGGCCAATGAGAAGCTTAACCTCGGCGTGATCGGCGTGGCGAGCCGTGGGGCGGCCAACATGAGTGGCTGCGCCAGCGAGAACATCGTCGCTCTGTGCGATGTCAATGCCAAACACCTTGACGCGGCGGCCAAGAAGTTCCCGCAGGCCAAGACCTACCGCGACTGGCGCAAGCTGCTCGATCAGAAGGATATCGACGCAGTGATCGTCAGCACGACCGACCACACCCATGCCTTCGCCAGCGTCTGGGCCATGCGGCGCGGCAAGCACGTCTATTGCGAGAAGCCACTGGCCCACTCGGTCCACGAGGCTCGGACCATGCAGGACACCTACAAGAAGGCCAAGGTGGCCACGCAGATGGGCACGCAGATCCACGCCACGGACAACTACCGCCGCGTGGTCGAGCTGATCCGCGGCGGGGCGATCGGTCCGGTGCGCGAGGCCCACGTCTGGTGCGGACGGATCGGCCCTTGCCCGGAACGCCCGAAAGAGACCGATCCGGTGCCGCAAGAGTTGGACTGGGACCTGTGGCTGGGCCCGGCCCCGGAACGGCCCTATCACCACACCTATGTGCCCGGCGGCTGCATGAACTGGGAGCAGCACTGGGACTGGGGCAACGGCTGCCTGGGCGACATGGGCAGTCACCTGATCGACCTGCCGTTCTGGGCCCTCAACCTGCGCGATCCGCTCACCGCGGAGGCCGAAGGCGACGTGCGTAGCGAGGAGTGCTATCCCCACTGGCTCAAGGCCCGTTGGGAACACCCGGCCAACGAGATCCATCCCGCCCTGACCCTCTACTGGTACGACGGCATCCAGCGGCCGCAGTCGCCCCCGGGGCACGATCTGTCGAAGTGGAACATCGGCGTGATGTTCGTCGGCGAGAAGGGGAAGCTGTTGGCCGACTACGGCAAGCGAATCCTCCTGCCCGAGGACCAGTATAAGGACTACAAGGCCCCGGACGAGACTATTCCGAAGTCGCTGGGCCACTACCAGGAATGGATCCAGGCCTGCAAGACCGGCTCGCCGACGTTGTGCAATTTCGACTACTCCGGCAAGCTCGTCGAGCACAACCTGTTGGGCGCGGTCGCCTTCCGCGTGGGCAAGAAGCTCCAATGGGACCCAGGCAAGCTCGAAGCGATCAATGCGCCCGAGGCGGCCAAGTACATCCGCACGAAGTATCGCGACGGATGGACGTTGGAAGGCTAAAGCGAGGTACGAAGCAAGGGTGCGGGGCCGACTCTGTCGACAAAGGGCAACTGTCCTCACCGCCGACAGAGTCGGCCCTACGGTTTTCCCGCCAAGCACAGCCAAGGACCGGGCAGGCTATTTCTGCTCGCTTTGCTGCTTCTCCCCCTTGGCCTGTTCTCGTTCTCGCTCTTCGGCCTCCCGCTGTTGGCGGAGAACATCCTGGACCGCCTCGATGTTCGAATCGCCGCTGTCCTCGTAGCCTTCAGCGCCGCGTTCGCCCTGTCCGAAGGACCCGGCCCACTCGACGGGCGTCCCCTCGGGCGGACGCGGGCCACTGGCCGGATAGACGCCGCTCTTGCCCGTCTCGTCCACACGGCCCTGCCCGCCGCCCGGCTGGCCGCTCTCTCGCCGCGGATCTTCCCTGGGAGTCAATGCGCGGTCTCGACGCGGTTCTTCAACCATCTCGATCTCCTTCCATGAGCTGAAGTTTGCTACGGAGATCCTTGTGCAAGGGGCGTGCCCATTCAAAGGCCATTGGCCAATCGGGATGGACACTACTGCGGTGAGCCGATATTGTGTAGATCACGCTTTTGACGGGGAAACGACGCAATCCATCGGCGTCAATGCGATGCGAATTCGAAGCCTGCTGTGTCTGCTAGCATTCGGAATCCTGGTTGTACCTGCCGCCGCCAGGGGCACTCCGTGCGACTGCCCCTCTTGCGATACCTGGGATCCCCGCTCGGCTGAGAGTGGGAAAGACAAGGAGGAAGGATAACCCTTCGTTTCATCCCAACCCGCATTCCGTGACGTAGGATTGAGGTATCGTCGACAACCCTCTGGCAGAGCCGGCTTGCCCATGCAGACCCCCTTGCGTCAATGGCTGATTCTCGCGGCGCTGATTGCCGCGATTGGCTTGGTCCACGTCGGGTTCCAGCGTTCGGGCCACGTCTGGGGGGACGATTTTGCCGAGTACTGGATGCACGCCCGAAACCTGGCCCTCGGGCAGCCGTACGCCTCGATCGACTACGTTTACAATCCCCATTATCCCCAGATCGGGCCACCCACCTATCCGCCCGGCTGTCCCATGGTCTTGGCGCCGCTCTACTGGCTGTGGGGGCTGAACCTGACGGCCTTCAAGCTGGAGATGGTCTTCTTCTTCCTGGCCTTCCTCGGGGCCGTCTACCTGTGCTTCCGCCAGGAGCTGGGATTCCCCAAGGCGGCTGCGTTAGTGGCGATCCTCGGGCTCAACCATTTCTTCCTCAAGGACACCAACACGATCGGCTCCGACATGCCGTTCTTGGCCCTCCTGTATCTGGGGATCTTCCTCGTGAAGAAGGCCGACGGCACACCGTCGACCAGCGGCCAGCGATGGCTCTATTTCGCCCTGGCGGGCCTGGTCGTCTATCTGTCGTTCAGCACGCGGACCCTGGGGGCGCTGGTGATTCCCGCGATGTGGGCCCAGGAACTGATCTCCAAGCGGCGGATCAGCCGTCCGGTGCTCCTGGCCACACTGGTCTTCGCCAGCCTGGCGGTCTTGCAGTCGCTGTTCTTGCACAGCGACCGTCACTACCTGGACCAGTTCAACGCCGGTCCGATGGTGCTGGTCCATAACGCCATGGGCTACTTGATCCGTCTGACCACCTTCTGGCACAACGGGTTCCTCAAGGTTCCGTCGCTGGGACTCTTCGGCCTGGTGACGTTCCTGGCCGTGCTGGGATACGTCGACCGCCTGCGCCGGCGGGTCACGGTCTGCGAGGCGTTTGCGGCCATTTACCTGGTTGTGATTCTCCTCTGGCCGAGCTACCAGGGCGAACGCTACCTGTACCCGATCGTTCCGCTCTACCTGTTCTACGCCTTCGGCGGCCTGGAGCATCGCTGGATCGCCGGGCGTGCGCGGCTGCGCCGGGCGGTGGTCGCGACGCTCGCGCTGGCGATCGGGCTGACGTACGCCGCACGCCTGGCCGGCTCAGAGCGAGGGCCATTGGCCGAGGGCGTGGCCAAACGCGAGTCGGCGGAGCTGTTCGACTACGTGCACCGCACGACGAGCGATCAGGACGTGTTGGTGTTCATCAAGCCTCGGGCCCTGGCCCTGTTTACCCAGCGCAAGGCCTCGGTCTATCACCAGCCGGACAGCGATCAGAAGCTCTGGGAGTATTTCCGCCAGATCGGCGCCACACGCCTGGTGGTCGCCGAAAACGACGAGGCGTTCAAGAATGTCGAGGAGCCCGAGCGGCTCGCCTTCCTCCGTGCGTTTGCGAAGCGCAACCGCGAGCGTCTTGAATCGGTCTACGCGAACCGCGATTTCACCGTGTACAAGATCAAGTGACGCGGCCCGTCCTACAGTTCCAGGTGGACGACTTCCATGTTCGGATCCCGTTTCGAGGGGCCGACGGCGATCAGGAGCTTTTCCTCATCCGTGGTGCCGATCGTTTCGCCGTCACGCAGCACGGGATTCTTCTCCAGCAGGTAGTGAACCACGTCGAACACCCGATCCAGGAGAAACTGACGATCGCGCTGAGCGCCGTGCGCTTCGATCTCCATCTGGCCGAATTCGCGCAAGCCGGTCGTGTAGACGCTGAACGAGCCGTCGCTCTCCTGGCTCAACTGCAGCGAGACCCACAACAAGAGCGGCAATTCGCTCGGGGTCATCTGTTTGGCGTAGGTGGCAAAGGCCTCGGGCGCATGGACCAGTCCACTGGCTGACCAATAGACGCCGGCGGCCTGGGTCGTGTTGGCCACGGCCGCGGTGAGGGCCGTCAGCGACATGGCCGCTCGCAGGCGATCGGCAGCCTCCGGCTGGATCGCCACCAGCACGTAGGCCACATGATTACGAAGGGCCTCGACCGCCTCGGGCCAGTACCAGGCCCGGACACAGGCCACGGCCACTTTCGACCAGTCGATCGGATGAGGCATCACGGAAATGGCGGCCAGGTCGCCGTTGAGGCGAAACACCACGGCCCCTTCCTTGTGCTCGACCTGGCTGACCTGATATTCCGGCCGCAGCTGGCGCAGGGCCTCAAAGAGCCGCGTTTCCAGGGGCATCTCGTGGTCGTTCAGGGCAACCAAAGCAATGAGCGGTGCGGCAGGCATCGGGGGCGTCTCCTTGCTCCCAGACTCCAGGTGGGAACCAATCCAGTCTCCGTGGGCACTACGTGGCGGAGATGGCTAGAAGCATACGCTATGCCGGCGTTGCCGGGAAGCCTTGGGACCATGGCCCGGCATCACTCGGGTGTCCAGTGGCCATGAAAAGGGTCGAAGGCAGCCCGATGCTCGGTGGCAAATACCATTGGACACCCGAGTGATGCCTCCAAAAACGCACCTTTCCATCTCGCTCACGCTTCACCCGCCTGAAACCTGGAAGATCCAACCCGACAACGATTCCCGCAAATCCCAGATGAACTTATATTTTTGGGGGAGCCCCAAACCCGGACGACACGACGAACCATGAAACCGAATTCCCTCTACGTCGGCACCTCCGGCTGGACGTATGACGATTGGGCCGGGGTATTTTATCCGGCGAAGGTGAAAGGGCCGGAGCGCCTGGCGTTCTATGCCCAGCAGTTCAACGCGGTGGAGGTCAACGCCACCTTCTACCGGTTTCCCACGCAGGCGATGCTCGACGCCTGGAATCGCCGGCTCCCGGCCGAGTTCCATCTGGTGGTCAAGGGTTCGCGCGTGGTGACGCACTTGAAGAAGCTGGACAACTGCTGGGACAGTTCGGCCGATTTTTGCGACCGCATCGGGCAACTGCGCACGTTGCGGGTGATCCTCTGGCAACTGCCGCCCTCGCTCCACAAGGACGTCCCGCGTCTCAAACGCTTCCTGGCGGCCCTGCCGACCCATGTGCGGCATGCGGTGGAGTTTCGCCATGCCAGCTGGTGGGATGACGACGTGGCCGGCGAGCTCGCGAGGCATGAGGCGGCCTTTGTCGCGATCAGTCATCCCACGCTACCCGACACGATCTATCCGACTACCGATTTCGTCTACCTCCGCTTCCACGGACTGGGCCAGCAGCTCTACCTCTACGATTACTCCGACCGGGAACTGGCCAGCTGGGCCCAGCGCATCAGGTCACAGCTCCAAAGCCGTATTCTCTACGCCTTTTTCAACAACGACTATCACGCCAACGCGCCTCGCAACGCCGCGACTTTTCGCCGCTTGCTCGAAACAAGCTCAGTGAACACGTAGGACGGTGCCGCCCACCAAATCTGGAGAACAGGGGGAAGAGCGACGCCAATCGACTTCCCACATTACCGGTACTTGGCGACCGTCAGCTTTGTTCTTTCTATTTCCCTGGGCGACTACCGCTTGGCCGGCTCGGCGTTCCAGACCTTGATGTCGTCGAACCAGCCGTCCTTGCCGGCGACGCCCAACTCGATCTTGGACTTGGTGGGGTGGCCGATGCCAGAGGATTTGAGGTAGGCGGCCGGTTTGCCATCGAGCGTCACTCGCATTTCATCGCCGGCGGTCTCGACAACGAGCGCATACCACTTCCCGGCTTCGAGCTTGGCGGGATAGGTGACCTGCCGTCCGACGAGGAGCTTGGTCACTTCGGCTTTCTTCGACGGGTCGTTGCGCATCTCGCGGATGTCGTTCCGCATCCCTCCGTCGCGCTCGTCAATGATGGTGACGCCCGTGAGGCGGACTTGGGCACGGCAGAGGTGGCCGTAGTGGGAGCCCTTGTAGCTGCGGTCGTCGAACTCGACATCAATCATCGTGGCGCCGTCGAAGCGAATCCGACACTCGACGATGCTGTCCTTGGTGGGAATCGCGAGACCGTGCACGGCGGCATGGGCCTTGACCTCGGGTTTGCCATTGGCGGCGGGGATGGTCTTGTCGCGGGTCTGCGTGCCCTTGAGTGCGCCGTTTTCGACCTCGAACGTCGCAACGACCTTGTGCCAGACCTTGGCCGGGGCGGCGCCCTGGAAGTCGTCGGAAAAGAGGAGTTGCTTCTTCTCGGCAATCGGCTTGGCCGGGATGGCTGGCAACTTGGCGGCCAAGGCCGTTGTGGTGATGAAGAAGAGAGGGGCCAGGAGGAGGTGTGTTTTCATGGGAGGGGCTGGGGTAAGTGTGAGGTGTGGAATGCCTGACGGGAAACTGGATTTCCGCCGACAGGACTCAGTCTAACCAGGGAGAACTGGTGAATCCAGAGGGGAGATTTGGGGCCAGAACGCCGCTAGACGTTAGTGCTGTGGCGGGCCTCGCAAGCTCGGCACCGCCCTACCTTGATGACCGATCTTGGTCGTCAAAACCCACGAGATCCTTCGACGATCTCAAAAGACCTCGGTTACAGCTCCGTCTTCCCTGTTCATCATTCAGCATTCATCATCTGCTTCAGTCGCCCAAGGAGGTGGTTTCGCCGCCTTGGACGGTCGAGGCCCCTCGCCAGATGCTGAGGGCAATCGTCTCCGACACGAACCGGGTGGAGCCATCGGCCATGCAGACGTTCACGCCGCCGGGGTGACGGCTGCGCGCGGCGCCGACGCCGCTGGTGGAGCCGAC